>JAKBNO010000006.1 GCA_021831005.1 Thermoplasmata archaeon | reverse complement strand
ATCCTCTTGGCTGGATCCCACTGATGTTTATCCCGTTCCTAGTGATCACATTGCTACTGTTAAGCGGATTGAGACCCTCTCTGTTTTACACTATGATAGGAGGAGTCCTTGAGGTAATTTTCCTTGTTGTCATCTCCATAATAATCATAGTGAAAGTCGGACCAGGCAATACAATCATCCCTTTCACCTTCACTGGTCATAGCTTCGGCCAAGTGGGTTTTGCCACCGTTTTCGCGATCCTTGGATACGTGGGAGTGGGTTCGGTGATTACACTATCTGAAGAAATGAAGCAGCCGAAGAAAACCGTTCCAAAAGCCATCTTGATTGCAATAGGAATGGCCGCTGGGGCGTACATATTGAGTACATACGCTTTCACGGTCGGTTGGGGAGTGAACAATATGGCAAACTTTGCTTCTGCGTCAAATCCTGGATTCATAGTTGTGGCTAAATACGGCGGACCAGTAGCCCTTATAGTTTTCATTATTCTGACTCTGAACAGCTTCATCTCTAACGGCATTGCCGAAGGGAATGCACTTAGCAGAACGGGTTTTGCAATGGCAAGAGATTCAATACTCTTCCCCAAGAGTCTTTCAAAGGTTGGAAAGAAAACTGGAGCCCCTTACAAGGTGATAATTGTAGAGATGATCATAGTACTGATTATTGCACTCGTTGGAGGTATCATTTGGGGTCCATTTATCGCTGCTGCAGTAATTACAACCATGAACGGCGCTTCTCTATACATAGTTCACATAATAGCTAATTTCTCTCTCCCAGTCTGGGGTAAGAGAACTCTCAAGGCTTCTGCGAAACAGATCTTACCGTTTGCCATATTCCCACTGGTTGCAACCGCTGTCTATGCATTTGCGGTCTATGGAGCGTTCTTCCCATTCCCTGCATATCCGCTTAACGTTGCGAGTATCTGGGTACTGGTCCTAGCAATCGGAGGCATATTCGTTTCTCTAGGAGTCTGGTCTTACAGGAAAAAGAAGAATTTAGATACGGCAGGAAAAGAAGTAGAAACATTCAATTAGATAATAGGTGAAAAAGATGCCAATTAAGAACTTGAAAGTCGAAAGACTCGAAACCAAGAAAGAAGAAACAGACTTGCAGAAACTTGTGAGCGATGTGATCTCGGAGGTCCGAAAAGATGGGGACAAAGCGGTAAAGAAGTACACTAAACAATTCGACAAAGTTGATCTGAAATCTCTGGTGATGGAGAAGGACCAAATTGAAGATCTGATAAACAAAGTCCCTGACGATGTGAAGGAGCTTATCGACACGAACATCTCTAGGATACGTAAATTCGCTGAATTCCAACTCTCCATGTACAAGGACATGGAATTGAGGGTGGACAACGGCGGAACGGTACTCGGTCAGAAAGTGATACCGATAGAGTCGGTTGGAGTGTACGTTCCCGCAGGAAGATTTCCATTGCTTTCATCCGCACTCATGGGGACGGTACCTGCAAAAGTTGCTGGAGTTAAGAGGATAATTGCAGCAACTCCTCCGGGAGTGGGGAAACCTGATCCTGCGGTCATTTATGGAATAGCAAAGTCCGGGGCAACGCAGATCCTAAACATTGGAGGAATTCAGGCTATAGCTGCAATGGCGTATGGAACCGAAAGCGTTGAAAAAGTTGACAAGGTGATTGGCCCAGGAAACAAGTTTGTAAACCATGCCAAGAAGTCTGCCTTTGGTAGCGTCGGTATAGACCTTCTGGCTGGACCCAGTGAAGTTCTGATAATTGCTGATGAAACTGCTGATCCCGTGAAAGTTATGTACGACCTGCTTGCTCAGGCTGAACACGATGTGGCTGCAAGAAGTTCCCTCATCACAACATCTAGAAAACTGGCAGAGGAAGTGATTGAAAGAATAGATCAGTTCATAGATTCACTTGCCACAAAAGAGATTCTCAAGACTTCCTGGGAAGAAAAGGGATCAATATTCCTGTGTGACACCATAGATGAAGCCATTGAGGTCGCGAATTCATATGCACCAGAACATCTGGAATTGCACCTTTCTGAGGAATCTGAAAGAAAGGCATTCCAAAATCTCAGAAATTATGGTTCTCTCTTCCTCAACCAAAATACTCCCGTCGTTTTCTCTGACAAACTGATAGGAACAAATCACACTCTTCCAACCAATCAGGCCGCGAAGTATACAGGTGGATTATCAGTCGGCGCTTACCTCAAGATTCTCACATACCAGAAAGTGATAGACAAGAAAGCGATGGAGAACCTTGCTAAAAGGGCCTATAAGCAGAGCGTGACAGAGGGCCTCGCAGGACATGCAAAGTCTGCATTCCTGAGGATGAGTTGAGAGATAGCGGATTATTTAGAGCTCAGAGAATGAAGTTCTTTTCTGTTTTTTCACTTTTTTAATTATAAGATTTTCAAGACTTCAGAGAGGGATTGAACAATATGGGTTGGGTAGACCCCATCTCTCGGGGATTCTTTGTATCTATTTACCCAGATTGTCTCAAATCCCATACTGGATGCAGGGATAATATCGTGGTAGATACTGCCAGCTATGTGTATCACCTGCTCCCTTTGCAAATGGTATTTCTTCAATAGTTCCTGCCAGTGACCTGTCTGAGGTTTGTACGATTTGACATCTTCTGCGGTTATGAACCCGTCCACCTGCATCTTACTTCTTTCTATCGTGCCTATTAGAAGGGACCTGTCAATATTCGAAAGGATGATTCTCTTGAAGCCATTTTCACCGAGAATATTTAAGGTGGAAACGGTGTCTTCAAAAGCTGGCCACTCGGATATGCTATCAGCAAACTTTTCTGCCTCTTCTTCAGTTGGGTTCAATTTCAGTCGGTGTGCTAGTGCTAAAAATGTTGTGGAAAGTATCTGACGATAGGTTGAGTAGTCATTCTCATTTTTTGACTCGAGTTCTACATACATATTGAAAATGTCTAAGTCATTAGAATTTCCTAAACGGGAAAATCTCTTAAAATTATCAACTATTCCTCTTTTCCAATCGATCAAAGTACCATAACAGTCGAACGTGAGAGTATTTGGCTTCACAAGTATGAATGAAAAGATATCGCAAATATATAGACTCCCATTGACTAACTTCTTGAAATTCTCTGGTATAATTGAATTTCAAAACTAGGATATTCTTATATAACAAAATGTTTCAGTTATTAAATGGCAAGTGACCAGAGTAATTTCAAGAACCTTCTCTCAAGAAAGCCGTTGGTGTTTACAGCTATTCCGTTGAGGGACAGCAAAACTGGTGATCAAGCGCACGACGACAAGATAATGAAAAATCTCAACAACAGGAAAGAAGAGTTGGGAACTGCCCTCAGTTCCTTTTCTAGGCTCAACGCAGTCAGCGTCCCGGAGTTAGTTGAAGAGAACCATGAGGGTAAACCCAGATACAATAGCATATACACGAGAATGCTTTCAAGAGGTACTGCTGACATACTTCACATAGACGCCCTAGTCAACAAAGTCGTAGCCCACATCGAGAACTACGAAAACTTTGTGGACTGGATCAGGGAGACACATTCACTCGGGATCAGCAACCTTATTTTCGTCGGGGGAAACACCAGGCATCATAGGTATCCCGGACCGAGTGTTTCAGAAGCTAATGTAATAGCAAGGCGACTTTGGCAGGAGTTTCATAGAGAGGAGATAACGATAGGAAATATTTCGTTGCCTGAGCGTAAGGATGAGGCAAAGAGAATGCTCTTCAAGACAATCGCAGGAGCAGAGTTCTTTACGACCCAGCTTCTTTTTGATAGCACCCCGGCTATTCATCTGATAAGCGAATATAACAAGCAATGCGATGTTGCGGGTGTTAAACCTGCTACTGTACTATTCAGTTTCGGACCCGTGAGAAGCATTGCAGATCTCAACCTTCTTGATTTTCTTGCTGTTGAATTGCCGAATAAAGCAAAGGATTACATACTGGAAAACAACGATCTTGCAGAGTCATCCAAACGATCAATAATTAATTCCCTGAGAGTTTACAGCGAAATTGTTTCTGCTATGGATGAAAAAGGAATACGAGTTCCGACAGGAATTAACATAGAACAACTGACGAAGTCCAATTTCCCATCTTCTGTAAGTATGCTTGAAACCTTCTCAAAGGTCATAGAAATGAACGGATCAGATGTAGCGGATTTTGTCAAGAAGTATACGGGAAACTAACGCTCGACATTTTGACTCGAATTTAGTCAAATGACCTTAAATTAGCCCGGTCTTGGATAAGAAGATATCCTATTTTTCTGTATTACAATTTTTAAACTGCTTCCATTCCAATAACTTCGGCTATGCTGGATTCCGGTCTACATCTCTCAATTGCTATCTTCAGTTTTCCTAAATTATCAACCATTCTGGGACCCATGTTTGTGCATATCACTTTGTTCACTCCATTGTCAGTCATTAACTTTAGCACCATTCCGTGTCCCATTTGGTCGTCGGATTCTCTGTTGTGGGGGTTCTCGTGCAGTCGTCTTTCGATCACCTTTCCGCTTTCGATTTTAACAATCAGGAAAAATTTAGACCTTCCAAAATGCTCTGACACTTTAACCTCGTCATCGGTAGGAATTCCAATTATCAACTTAAATCACCGTTGGGGTCGACAGTTTTTTTTCGCAGATTATAGTTTCTGTCCCAGGTATGATAAAACGTTTTCAAGGAGTGTCTAGACCATTCCCGCTAAATGTCGTTTCGTTGTCGGTGATCAATCTTAATAGTATGGCCTTGGGAGCACATGACAAGTTTATCTTGAGAGCAAAACGCAATGACTAAGAGGTGTATGGGGCCGAGGTTTGCCTTTGAGCCGTGTCACCAAAGTACGTGTTTTTTCTGTATTTCTTTGGTTTCGTCTAGCGCTGGCTCAACGCATTCGCATTTGAATTGACTCTGCTTGAATGCTCCCAAATCAAAGCTTGTATTAGTAGAACCAGCGTAGGAATAACAGTTAAGGGTTAACAAATACCCCCTTCCCAGAGAGAAATGCATCCAGCTGTTCTTCTTCGGGTGAAGTGCAATTTTATGGCTGCAATTTTTGCACCATCCAATTTGAAGAACTGCCATCTGTTATTATTCCAACTCTCCATTTAAAGATTTCAGTTCAAATTTCGGTCGGAAAATACTAGGTTTTATTGTCACATTTTTTGACGTTACGGTGACTGTAACTGAGGGAACATTTACAGGGCGCTTGGTTGTCAACAACACTATAGGCAGGCTGATTGTATAGAGAAAATTCCTCCGACTTCCTCTTCTTGGCGGGTTCAGGGAGTTTGGAAAGTTACCCATGGGGAGGATCACCTAAAGCGATGTTCAAACAGAATTCGCATCGCATCCATTTACTTATTTATAGTAAATTTCCATAGTGAACAAATAAAATGAACTCAATAGAAGTCCGTAATCTGAGGGTATCGTACGACGGGAAGAAGTATGTTGTCGATGATCTCAACTTTGAAGTTAAAGAAGGAGAGATATTCGGTTTCCTTGGACCTAATGGGGCTGGAAAGACTACTACCATTCGAGTTCTGACCACGTTGATAAGACCGACTGGAGGAACCGTAAATGTTCTTGGGATGGATGTGACCAAGTATGGCCTGGAGATCCGGAAGAAGATCGGAGTAATTCTGCAGCAGCCCAGCTACGAATGGAATCTAACGGTTGAAAACAACATGCTCATCTATGGGACTCTCTGGAACATACCGAGAATCGAGGTAAAGAAGAAGATGGAGGAACTTATTTCCAAATTCGATCTGGGCGAAATCAGGAAAACGATGGCGGCTGACATTTCCATTGGTCAGAGAAGGAGATTGCAACTTGTGAGAGAGTTGATGCACGACTCTAAACTCCTCTTTTTGGATGAACCAACAATCGGGTTGGACCCGATAGCAAGAAGGAGTTTGTTGACTTATTTCAAATCACTTGCTAAGGAGGGCACCACAGTATTTTTCACAACACACAACCTTGAAGAAGCTGACTTTCTTTGTGACAGAGTGGGCATTATCAATCACGGGAAACTGTATGCTGTAGATTCCATTGATAACCTAAAGGCTAGTTATGAGGGAGAAAGGACCATTGAGGTAATGGTTGATAAAGATCCCATAAAGCTTGTGGAAAGACTTAAGCAAAAAATGGATGGTGGAGTTGTCGACCCATCTACGAGCTTAGACCATCCCATTAAGATAGTGACAAACAAGGTTCCTGAAACTATGGAGATAATCAATGACTATATCAGACAGGAAGCGAGTTCCCTTCTCTGGTTGAACGTTAAGAAGACAGAACTGGAAGACGTCTTCTTCAAAGTGGTAGGTGAACACCACAATGAATAGCATAATTAGACTCACATACAGAATCATCAGATCTGCCCTAGATATAAACACAATATCATTCCTAATATTGCTACCTGTCGGATACCTCCTCATAATGGGACTTATGATGGGTTCGATAATTCACACTTTCAATTACGGAGGCACGAACCTATCGTATGTGACATTCATCGCTCCTGGGGTCGTTGCAGACCAGATCCTCATGGGGGGATCGATGGCAGGCTGGGTGCTTTGGTCAGACAAGAGAACTGGAATGCTTGAACAGATATTTTCGATGCCTTTTTCTAGGTTCGAATACCAGTTGAGTAATCTCCTCGCAATGATACTTGTAACGTTCGGAGGTGCCCTTATCATGATTCTGGTCGCGATTCCATTTATATCTTTAAAGATCACAGTATTCGGATTCCTGCTTGTTTTCATATTTCTCGTGCTCGGTACCCTCACTTTTGGTTCGATCATGCTTGCGTTGGGTGCTACCGTAAGGTCGAATCAAGTGTTCAACGTCATAAGCAACGTCATGTTCTTCGTCGTGACATTCACGAGTTCGGTCTTCTATCCGATTACTTCGCAAACTCCTGGAGCACTTGCAGCTGCTGCAAAATTGAATCCTCTTACATATGTTGTGGACGGGATACGCAGTGCTTTCCTTAACACCACCTCTGCAGTAGATATTTACTACATTGTCATTCTCATTATCACGTCTGTAGTCTTTATGGGAATAGCATCGTATACCTACAAACGAATAAAACTATCAGCGACCGTGTGAGACCTGCTCAACTTGCGGACAATTTAGCGAGTATGACGATACATCTCTTGCCTCGTAGCATACCTAGAAATATGGACGTTTCAAATGTGACTAGTTCTCAGGAGAGGAACCTAAATCAAATTTACCAGGTTTTAATATTGCAGGGCGAAAAGCAATTCCCCTGTTTTTGAAAAAGTGTCAATGGAACTTCGGGAGAATGTCGATTTGAGACTTCTCTGGAATAGTTGGAGAGGTAGTGCAAGAACTTTATTCGGGTGCATGAAATAGCTGAAATCCACTAAGATTAAATAAAACGAGCCAATTTTACCTTGAGGTAGATTTAGCGATGTATTTAATGTCAGTTTTGATGGATAGAGTAGGAGGTTGGTAAACTATGCCAATGACTTCTGGACTA
>JAKBNO010000091.1 GCA_021831005.1 Thermoplasmata archaeon | reverse complement strand
GAGGGATGTGTTGTTCGGCAGGTACCGGGAATAATCGGACGCATATGGCCCCCAGCTCATAAGGTAGCTGTAGGTGAAAGCAATCATTCCGAAGAATGATGTGTCCAGGCTGACTGAGGAAAGAGAAAATCCAGACATAGATGTCATCTGAAGTGGGCTGAAAAATAACACCTTTGCAAGGATGATAACGAAGAGCGCTCCCAGTACGTAAGAAAGAATTCTTTCGACACGGTGAATGTAATTATGACCGAGGTAAGCTACCACATAAACTACCAACACGAAGAGGGGAATCAGGAGAAGATAAGTAGTGCCGAAGATGAGATAGAGTGCCAAGACGCTGAGTATGTTGTTAACGACGAACCATCCAACAGTGTTTGATAGATTGACAACTCCAAATAACCTCATTATTCGCCTGCCCATTGAATTGGTTGTGCCCATCATCTGTGGATAGCCAGTTCTTGGTCCCATTATTGCTGAAAATCCAACCACCGCAGCCCCCAGGATATTTCCTATGATGATAGAGATTAGAGAACTCAGAAAATTCATACCCAGGGATATCGGGATGAAACCGAGTGCAAAATCAGCAATTGTTAGGTTAGCTGCGAACCACAGATTGAAGAGTGACCGTGGTTTACCCTGTCTAGATTCGGTTGGAATTCTTTCTATGCCGACTCTTTCCAGGGTCATTTCCGAACATGAGTTCGGAGATTAAATACTTAGTCGTTGAAAATGTACCAGGAACCTGTTGCGTATGCGCATAATTTGCCCTCCCCGTCGAAAACCTCTATCTTAACCACGCATATGTTCCTACCTTTTTTGACTATTTCCCCAACAGCCCTTGCGGGTGATTTAGCGATTGGGCGCAGGAAATTGATATCTAAGTTCGTGGTCACCTGATTTTTCTTACTAATAGAGAGAACCGCAGTTCCTCCGGCCATGTCTACCAGAGCGCAAATGACACCGCCATTGACTATGTGTCCTAACCTCATGTGTTTTTCTTCCAGATTTAGGGTACATTCGGCTTTACCCTCTTCTAGAATCTTCGATTTGATCCCAATACTGTTTGCAAAAGGGTCCCTGTTTACGAGGTGTTCTATGATGTCCCGCTCTACCATAAATCGAAATACGTAACTGCTATATTAACAGGATTTATGCGTCTCGACCAAAGAAAATCGTGGAACAGAGAGTACAGAATGAGAGGAAACCTTTGGAGAGGGGAACTTAAGGAAAAGGACATTTTTGATGATATACTCGTTCCAGGTATGACGCTGGACAATGGATGCGGGACCGGTAAGGGAACTCCCGTCACTGAAAATCTGATAGGACTCGATTTTTCCGTTTTTGCCTTATCGCTGTACAGAGGCAAGACTAAGGTCCTGGGTGATATGGTTCAACTCCCATTCAAGAGCAATTCGTTTTCAAACATTCTTTTCATCCACTCTCTAGACCATCTCTCAACCAAGGAGAGGAGCCAAGCTCTTGAGGAGGCTGGAAGAGTCTTGAGTGAAGACGGCAGAGTGATCATTAGGGTGTTCTCAAGGCTGGATTTTAGGTACGGAAAAGGGCAGGAAACTGAGGAAGCTACATTCTTAAGAGGCAATAGGATCCAGACACACTACTTTCAAAGGGACGAATTCTCCAGCAGCGATCTATTTAAGGTAAGTAAAATATTTGACATAAATTATGAGATAAATATACAAAACAATAGATTTAATAGAAGAGAATTTATTATAATTTTAGTTAAATGTAAATCAAGAAATATCCAATAATCTTGACTTGCACTGGCACAAAAAGGTTCCGATTGCAAATCAATATATATGCGTTCCACGTATAGGTTTAAGAGGTTATGGAAGACTATACAGCAAAGGACATAATTATCCTTGAAGGACTCAAGGCGGTAAGAAAGAGACCAGCCATGTACATTGGTAGTACTGATTCTCGTGGTCTTCACCAACTCCTTCAAGAAATTTTGGACAATAGCATAGACGAAGCGATGGGGGGATTTTGTAAGAATATCTGGGTCACCGTGAAGGGGAAAACGGTCACTATAGAAGACGACGCAAGAGGCATACCTGTTGATATTCATCCAAAATACAACAAGCCTGCATTGGAAATCGTGCTCACAGAACTTCATTCAGGAGGCAAGTTTGAGCAGAAGGCTTACAAGGTTTCGGGGGGACTTCACGGGGTAGGAATGCACGTGGTGAACGCTCTGTCTTCGACATTTGAAGTCTTTGTGAAGAGGGATGGATTTGTATATCACCAAGGATATTCAAAGGGAGACAAATTAACTCAAGTTGAAAGAGTGGGGAAGATTTCAGACGGGATACCCAGCTGGACTCGTGCAATATCCACCAATTTTCATTTCACGTCTCCTACTGGTACTCTCATAAGTTTTGAACCGGATGAAACGATAATGGAGACTTCTGAGTATTCGCTAGAAACGGTAAGAGGTAGAATTGAGGAACTATCCTATTTGAACAAGGGCCTGACCATCACGCTCGACTGGAATGGTACAATTACCACCTTCCAGCATCAGGGCGGAATTGAAGAAATGGTCAGAAACATGAACAAGGGGAAGAAGACACTTCACGAAGATGTTATCTATGGAATGATCAAGTTCAACGGTGAAATGAAAGACATAACGCGAAACAGCAAACCCGGAGATGATTCCAATGAAGGCACTGATAAACCAAGCACGTACATCGAATTTGCTATCCAGTACAATGAATCAGTTAGCGAGAATCTGTTGGCATTTGCCAACGACATAAACACTAGGGAGGGAGGGTCGCACGTATCGGGATTCAAAGGAGCACTTACAAAGGTCCTGAATGATGAGGCCAAGAGGCAGGAGATAATCGAAGACGAGAATTTCTTCACTGGAGAAGATGTGAGAGAGGGGCTTACGGCGGTGTTAAGCGTCAAGATTCCTGAACCCCAATTCGAGGGGCAGACGAAGGAGAAGCTCGGAAACAGTAACGTGAAGGGAATGGTCTTTAGTGGTGTTGCTGAACACCTTAAACTCTACTTTGAAGACCATCCGAGAGTTTCAGAAATAATTTGCAAGAAGGCATACCAAGCTGCTGAAGCGAGGGAGGCGGCAAGAAATGCGAGGGAAATGGTCAGGTCAAGATCATCTCTCAACGCAACTTTGCCGGGGAAACTCGCCGATTGCACACTGGAAGATCCCGAAAAAACTGAACTATATATCGTAGAAGGGGACTCGGCTGCAGGACCTGCCAAGCAGGGAAGGGATAGATCCTACCAGGCTATACTTCCACTCAGAGGGAAAATACTCAACGTTGAGAAAGCCGCCTGGGATAAAATACTCAAAAACAACGAGGTTAAGAATCTATTTTCTGCGATAAATATGGGACCCAACGATCCGTATGATCCCAAGAAGCTAAGATATGGCAAGGTCATTTTCATGACTGATGCCGACGTGGACGGAAGTCACATCAGGACGCTCTTGCTCACTCTCTTCTACAGATATCTGAAGGACCTCATTGTCAATGGTCACGTGTATATTGCGGTGGTACCGCTCTTCAGAGTCCAAAAGGGAACAAATGTCAACTACGTATATACAGAGAAAGCAAAGGATGCCCTGGTCAAGCAGCTGTCTAATCCGATCGTACAGAGGTTCAAAGGATTGGGAGAAATGAATCCAGATCAGCTCTGGGAAACTGCGATGAATCCGGAGACAAGAAAACTCGTAAGGGTCCAAATTGAAGACGCCCAGCAATCAGATGCGCTATTCACCTTGCTAATGGGCGAGGAAGTTGAACCAAGAAGGGATTACATAATCACCCACGCAAATGAAGCTCAGAACATAGATGTGTGATTTAGATGATTGAGAACAGAGCGATTGAAAAGGAAATGAAGAGTTCCTATCTGGATTACGCGATGAGCGTGATTCTCTCGAGGGCTATACCAGACGTTAAGGATGGACTGAAACCAGTGCAGAGGCGTATCCTTTACTCGATGTACGAGATGGGAGTAACCTTCGACAAGCCATACAGGAAATCCGCCAGAATTGTCGGAGAGGTTATGGGTAAATACCATCCCCACGGAGACTCGGCGATATATTCTTCGCTCGTAAGAATGGGTCAGGAATTCTCTCTGAGGTATCTGCTGATCGACGGCCAGGGGAACTTCGGTTGTTTCACCAGAGATACAAAAATCAGATTGACGGACGGAAGAGAACTGGACTTCGAGCAACTTATCCGGGAGGATAAGGAAGGGAAGAGAAACTGGACCTTTGGATTTAACCAAGAGGGAAACAGGATAGAAGTTGCCGAAATCAGGAATCCGAGAATCACCAGACGGAATGCAGAATTGGTCGAAGTCACAATCGACAATGGAGAGAAGATAAGATGTACTCCAGACCATAGATACCTTTTGAGAGACGGAACATACAGACAGGCAAGGAATCTGCAGCAGGGGGATTCCCTGATGCCTCTCTACACGAGAATGGACGATGGGATAGATAGCGAGAAACCTGAGGGTAGTGAGATGATATATCAGCCCTCTGATAAAGAATGGCAGTATTCCAGCGCACTTTTGGAAGAATGGAAATTGAAACACGGAGTGAGTGACCTATCCCTGTCTTATCAGAATTTTGAAGGACTACAACCAGAGATGGCACTGGTCAATACTGACAATTCTAATGGGATCGTAGTCGAGTCCGAGTTCAACAATCATAAAGTCAGTTCAGTCCGATATCTGCCGGAGACGGAGGATGTTTATGATATTTCTATCGACAATATTCACAACTTCGCACTCTCGGCGGGAATATTCGTACACAACTCAATAGATGGAGACCCTCCGGCGGCTATGAGATATACAGAAGCACGTCTGGACAAGATTTCCAATGAAGTACTCGCAGATATAGAATATGAAACAGTGGATTTTTCACTGACATTTGACGGAACGTTGAAAGAGCCTCTTTATCTTCCGTCCAAGATTCCGAACATTCTTCTGAACGGGACGTCTGGAATTGCTGTGGGAATGGCAACTAATATGCCTCCACACAACCTGAATGAGATAATAGACGGCTTGATCCATCTGATAAAGAACAAGGATGCACCTGTGGAAGATTTGATCAAGATTGTGAGTGGACCGGATTTCCCGACTGGTGGTATGATACTCGGCAGGAAGGGAATCATAGACGCATACAGGACAGGAAGAGGAAAGTTAGACCTGAGGGCAAGGGCGGAAATAGAAAAGAACGAAATAATATTCTCAGAAGTACCGTACGAAGTAAACAAGTCAGAACTCCTAATCAAAATGGCTGAGCTTTCAAAGCAAGGAGTCATTCAGGGTATTTCGAACATAAAGGATGAAAGCAATAAAGATGGAATAAGAATGGTGATTAAGGTCAAGAACGACTTCAGTCCGGAGGTCACCCTCAACCAGATATATGAGCACACCCAGGCACAGGTCTCGTATGGGATCATCAACCTGGTCCTAGTCAACAACGTGCCGAGAACCCTGGGTCTCAGAGAAATAATGTGGGAATACCTGAACCATAGGGAACTGGTAGTAAGAAGAAGGACAGAATTCTACCTGAAGAAAGCAAGGGAAAGGGAGCACATTCTGGAAGCACTTATCAAGGCACTTGACGCCATAGATTTAACGATCAAATTGATCAGGTCATCCAAAGAGGTTAAGGACGCCAGAGAGAAACTGAAGAAACAGTTTTCTTTCGATGACTTACAGGCAAACGCAATCCTTGAAACAAGACTGCAAAAGCTGACGGGAATGGAAATTTCAGACCTCAAGAAAGAAATGAAGGAGATCGAAGATAACATAAAACACTACAACGACTTGCTCAAGAACGAAGGACTTAGATGGGATCTGATAACGGAAGAATTGGAAGAGATCAAGGAAAAATACGGAGACTCTAGAAAGACTGAGATAACTGATTCGTACGTAGAGACCACTGACGAAGAACTGATTCCACACGAAGTCGATACGATCGTTCTTACGGAAGACAACAGGATAAGCCGCATAGAAGCAGACACTTTTTCTGCACAAAAGAGGGGAGGAAAAGGAGTCTTCACTGGAACTTCGGAGAGCGAGGCAAAACAGGTAATAACCTGCGATTCCCACGACAGGGTGTTCTTCTTCTCGGATACTGGCAAAGTGTTCCAGATGAAGGCATATAGCATTCCCAAGGGTGAGAGGAGATCAAGGGCAAAGCTGATCTCTGCGATCTTCGAGAACATGAAGGGCCGAATAGTTTTCATCATGACGAAAAAGGCGGGAGAAGGGAAGAAATATCTCCTGTTCGTCACCGAAAAGGGAAGAGTAAAGAAAACTGAAATATCTCAATACATGAACATCCGGTCCAACGGTCTAATCGCTTTGAAATTGAGACCAGGAGACCTGTTGAAGGATGTTTTCGTTACTACCGGTGATGAAAAGATCGCCCTGCTATCAACTGACGGCAGACTGGTGCTTGTGGAAGAGAAAGAATTCAGATCGATGGGCAGACCCGCATCCGGTGTCACGGGAATAAGATTCAAGGGAGACAACAAGGTCGCAAGTGACGCCACTGTGATAACTGAAGAGTTGATTGTGATCGCGGAAAAAGGACTCGGGAAGAGAGTGAGCGTTGAGGACTTTTCGATGAGGCATCGCGGAGCGAAAGGTATGAGAGCGATTAAAGTCACTGAAAGAACGGGAAGACCGATGTACGTTTCATCAATAGACGAGAAGGACGAACTTCTCATAATAACAAGGAACGGGAAAACGATCAGGACGTCTGTCGCATCAATACCTCAGAAAGGAAGAAATGCACAGGGAGTTAAGCTCATAGAATTGGATGACGGTGACCACGTGGTTTCAGTCACTCGGATCTCTTGAATATCCCAGCGCCTGTGGTAGAGGTATCAAAAACAATCACATTCAATTCCTTTAATTTCTTCATTAATTTTTCTTTGTCTCTCGGTATTATGATTACCGCACCTCCTCCCCCTGCTCCCGTCAACTTTGAACCGTATCCATATTCTCTTCCGATTGAAACTATCTTCTCTATCGGATCAGTTGATATGCCGAATATCTTGAGTTCGGAATGATTCTCAATCATCAGTTCACCTATCTTCGCGACATCACTCTTCATAACAGCCCTTACCCCTTCTTCTGTTATGTTCCCGATCCTCTTCATGATGTCCTTTGCTAACGAGCCTCTATCATAGAACTTTTTGACCTTCGCAACCTGTTCTCGGGTGGAACCCTTTGAACCGGAATACACGACTACCATTTCCAGGTTTCTCGTTGGAATGCTGGAAAAGTTCCAGGATATTCCATTTCTTTCTATCTTCCACAGCGGTATTCCGTCCCTCCCATTTGTTAAAACGAACCCTCCGGCAGAGATAGTGGTCGTGTCAATCGGAGAACCGAGACCTTGGGTTTCGTATTCAATCCGGAAGGCTTCGTTTGCCAATGCTTCTTTTTGATAATCCTTCTCACTCAACAATATTCCAGAAATGATCATCGAAGAA
>JAKBNO010000073.1 GCA_021831005.1 Thermoplasmata archaeon | reverse complement strand
AGGTTGACCAACTACGAAGGAGGGCCCTATTCCACGACATATTATGACATGGAAGGAAAGGAGATACCGGATTCCTTCCCCAGTCCAACCGAGATTAAAGAGTGAGGAACCAGATTCTGAAGACGAAAAATTCAGTCAATCTCTTTGGGGTTCTTATGTCTAAAATCCATTCATTTCACTTTTTGCCATTTAGTTCGAGACACATCAGTACGAACTCAGAATGACTCCAGACCAGAGGGGAGACTGAAAGAGCTTCTCCCGTGTAGGGGTTGATCTGTTCTGAGAATACTCCTGATCTCTGGGCGTGGCTGGTTACCCAGTTTATCAGTTCATCAGCTTTATCCCTTTGGCCTCTGCTGAGGTAATATTCTGCACCCCAGAGAGTCGTTATTATCCACGGGTTACCTGGGACGGAGTTGTCGTCCTTCAAGCGTTGGTAGTAATCCCCTTCGTACCTTGCAAGCCCTCCTATACTCCTGACACTCAATTTTTCAAAGATGGAATTCGCGGTGGAAACCATTCTTACATCATCTGGATTCATCATTCCAAATCTTGAAATTGAAAAGAGCGCTGAATCAACAGTGAAGTCTGGTTTGCCATTAATTATGGCCCGTGCGTATCTCCCCTGTTCCTCAGAGTAGAATTTCCTATCGAATTCATCCTTCATTTTATTCGCAGCATCAGTGTACCTTGCGCTCCTGCTGTCCTCTCCCAGAAGCGAAGAAAAATTCGCTGCAGCCATCAAGGCTCCATAGGCGGTTGCGACAGTGTATGTGTGTATCCCGTATCTCTCCTCCCACAGATCATAGGAGGGTAGGGGTAATCCACTCTCGTCCCTAAATCTCAGTATGAAATCTGCTCCCTTCTTAATAAGGGTCTCGTGAAGGCCCGAAATGTACTCTAAATCATTCACCCTCTTGTGGTAGTCTGCAAGTGCCCAGATTACAAGAGACGTTTCATCCTCCTGAATTGGCAGGTTAGCTTTCCCATCTATCACTCTGGGTATCCAACTACTGGCGACAGTACCGTTCATGTTGTACTTGTGATGAAAGTAACCTTCAGGATTGATTCCTCTAGATGCCGCGTTGAAGAACAGTCTAGCGGGACCATAGTGTGTGGCTCCCGAAAAGGCCCAGGCAGTTATGGCTGCATCCCTCGGCCAGACATAATAGTATCCGTCTCTATTTGATTTCAGAATTTCGCTATCGCTCGAGGCAGCTATTCCGCCTGATTCGTTCATGTGGCTTCTCATTACGAAAAGGGAGCGTCTGAACAGTGAATCCATACCATTCTTCAGACCGTAATCTCTCTTGAACGACCATAGTTTCCAGAAATTTGCGGTTCTTTGTTCTAACCGCTTCAACAGGGTGAAATCAAACTTCTTGGATACGACACTCGAATAGTCCAAACCACACAGAATGTAATAGTAGAACTCCGTGGTCGAGTTTGGAGGCACTGTGATTTCATGGGAAACGACGGAATCAACTGATCCGATGGCAACGGGATTCTCTGACAGGACGCCGTCTTCGGCATCCTTCCAGGTCCCTTCAAGTTGACCAAATTCCTTGACTCCGATGGCAAACGACTTTATCGATTCGTTGTTTTCCCCCTTTGTAGAGGCAAGAAAATACCTGTTGTTCTTGTAATGAATGACCGATTTCGTATCTGGCTCGTAAAATGCGGTGTCCCCTATCGGATTGCTGTAGATATTGAAATTCTGGTGAAAGAACAAAGTCACTTTCGTTTCTTCACTCCCGGGATTTGATACCGAGACTCTCCTGAGGAACATATCCACGTAGGGGAGTACCATGTTGAAGAGTGAGAATGAGAGCCCCCCAAAATCAAAACTCATTTCCCCTATGGCCGTATGGTCAAGGTAGTCTGCATTCTTGTACGAGCCCCTTTTGAGCCAAGCAAAATTTCCGTTGACAAAGACCCCGGTCCTGAATGGATAACCTCCGTGGTTTTCAGATTGAGAGGCTGAATAATAGAAGTCGACGAGATTCATGTCCCCATCAAAAGTTACCAACAATCTTCCGTTTCCCAACGGAAGGTACCTAGCCATCTACTAGTCAGTGCAGACTTGGTATTTAGCCGTTTGTATCCAGATTTACAGCACTTAATCAGGTAAAGTCTCTATCGTTTCTACTCTCCCTCCTTTTAACAATCACCTTTTTAAAGGAATTTTATTAACTGTACGTGAAATCTGGGAATGAGTGGATAATCGCGAACAAAAATGGTTATTATTCTTATTCCACCACTTCCCTCGCAAACACGCGGTCTTACCACGGACTGTTCGTTTCTCTCAATGAGGACTTTTCTCGGACAGTCTATCTTTCAAAGATTTGGGAGGAGATAATCATAGGAGAGAAAACTTACTACCTAGACACAAACCTCTTCGGAGATATCATCCATCCGGATGGCTATTCCCGCATGCGGGAGCATACTCTTTTCCCAACTCCCACATTCACATTTCAGACGGAGGGGACAACTATAAGGAAAGAGATTTTCTGGCATCCCACCAAGAATTCCCTGTTCATACGATATTCCATATCAGATGAGATTCCCGATTCAGTTAGACTTGTTCCTCTGATAGGCATCAGAGATGCGGGATCGATGAACAGGATCACTCCTTATCAATATAAAATGGGAGAGCAACTCACTGTTGAGAGGGATGGAAAGAACCTCAACATCCGGACTGATGGAACTTTTCGCAGTAAGGAAGAATGGTATAGAAATTTCACATATGATGAAGAAAAGACGAGAGGATACGCATGTTCCGAAGACCTCTACACGCCGGGCTATTTTGAATTTGGACTTCCGGTAGAAATAAATCTTCAGATCTCAAATGAGGAAGAAAGAATTGATCCAGGGACTGCTAAGGAACTTTATCTGAAACAACTGATGCCGAAACTGAGAAAAGACATTTTCCCAGAACAGTTTCAACATATTTCTGATATATTCTCTATAGGCGATAGCATCATAGCTGGATTTCCGTGGTTCGGTTCGTGGTCACGGGATGCTTTTATTTCTTTACCTGGTCTCCTGCTGGTTAGAAAGAAGTACGCGGTAGCTAAATCGGTGCTCGAAAGGTTCAAAGAAAAATTTCCAGATGGTAAGTTCACGAGTTACATCGGTGAGAAATCAACCCCTTCTGACTCTCCCCTCTGGTACATATATTCCGTCAAGAAGTACATGGATTACACAAACGACCTGCCGTTCCTTGAGAGCGTCCTTGAGTTCTGCAAACTCATAGTGGAGAACTACATAGAAGGGTACAATGGAATCAGGATCGAAGACTCGCTGGTTCATTCACCTCCGGGATCAACGTGGATGGACGGGAATTGCAACGGCCAGTTTGAGACTCCTAGGGAGGGCAAGACCGTTGAAGTCAATGCATTGTGGTACAACTCCCTCCTGAGCCTGAGGGAATTTTATGTCACAACGCGAAAAGAATTCCCTGACAAATTGAGCGGGCTGATACAGACTACCAGAGACGAATTCCACAAGAAGTTTGTTTATAACGATTCTGTAAAAGACATCGCCGATCCTGATGACCATTCGATTCGACCGAACATGCTTTTGGCATTTTCGCTTCCTTACCCAGTGCTTGAGAATTTCAGGAATTACAAGAAGAGCGTAACTGATCTCGTCACGCCATACGGTCTGAGAAGTCTTTCACCCAGTGATAAGAGATTCGTAGGAATTTATTGGGGTGATCAGTGTTCGCGTGACAGGGCATATCACAACGGAACGATCTGGCCGTGGCTCATTGGTCCCTATGTATCCGCTTCTGTTCGTTCGGGTTCTAGCAAAGATCGCCTTAGAACTTATTTCGGTCCTTTACTAAAGTTGAACTACGTTCCCGAAATATTTGATGGTTTCCAACCGAGCGAACCTAGGGGATGTATAGTGCAAGCGTGGAGCTATGCGGAGATTCTGAGATCTTTCTCGGAGGACCTGAGCTGACCATGAAAGTATCCGTACTTGGCTGGGAATTACCACCATCATTTTCCGGGGGTCTCGGCATTCACACAATAAATCTTTTCACCATTCTATCGGGGGTTATGGAAGTGGTGGTATACGTACCTGACTTTCCGCAACTATCAGATCATTACCCATTTGGCGTGACCAAAGTAAATATTGGAGAGCTCGGGAGTCCCTATTCAACCTCAGGAGATTTCTATGATATGGTGTTGGAATACAACGCAAGACTGGTTGAGACCTTCGATCCGCATACTGACATTATTCACGCCCACGACTGGATAACGGTACCTGCTGCCATCAAACTGAAAAAGAAATATGACCTGCCGCTTGTAGTAACATTTCACAGTACAGAGTACGATAGGTCTGGAAATTTTAACCCGCAAGAGAGGATAATGTCGATCGAAAAGGAGGGTTATAATAGGGCAGATAGAGTCATTACCGTTTCAGGTTACACCGACAAGATTCTGAGAGTTCTATACGGAGGGCACGGCAACACTACGGTGGTTTACAATGGCGTAAGCTCTTCAATTTTTTCAAATGTAAAGAAAAACTACAGCTCGAGGAGCACTGTTCTCTACTTCGGAAGAGTGACATCTCAAAAGGGCCCAACCTTCTTCGTCGAACTCGCAAAACAGGTTCTAAGAATTGTCGATGACGTGAAGTTCATTATAGCTGGGACGGGGGATCAGTACTGGCAGATCAAAGAAATGGTGGACAGGTTTGGTCTGGGAAGCAATTTCGAATTCACTGGTTTCGTTGACGAAGCGTCAGCGGTGAAATTGTACAGAGATAGCGACGTCTTTGTGTTGCCTGCAGTGTCAGAACCGTTTGGGATGACAGTCCTTGAATCAATGTCGACTGGAACCCCCACGGTGATAAGCAAGACAACCGGCGTTGGGGAAGCCCTTTTCAATTCCTTGAAGTGTGATTTCTGGGACGTCGATCGAATGAGTGACTATGTCAACTCTGTCCTGAAGCATCGCCCCCTCAGGGAAATTTTGGGAGAGAGAGGCCGGATTGAGGCCTTGAACTTTAGCTGGGAACGTGCTGCAATAAAGACGCTGGAGGTGTACAACTCTCTATGAAGAAAATAGTTTTCTTTTTCGAAGTTCACCAGCCCAGGAGAATCAGATATTACAAGGCTAATGAAATAGGAAAGAACCACGAGTACTTCTGGGACGACAGAAATGCTGAGATACTGAATAGGGTCTCGGATAAGTGCTACATCCCAGCGACCCAAATGTTGATAGACTCTGGAATCAAATCGTCAATTTCAATTTCGGGGGTACTTCTTGAGGCCCTTCTTAGGACAAGGAAGGATGTGATAGACAAATTTGCGGAATATTTTGATGTTGGTGGAGGAGAGATAGTTGCTGAAACTTACTATCACAGCCTGTCATCACTCTGGAACGAACCGGAGTTCAAGGAACAGGTCAAATTGGATAGCGACCTGATAAAGACTCTTTTCAATAGAACACCAACGACGTTGAGTTCCGATCTACTCATCTATAGCAATGAGATAGGCAGATTAGCCCACGAAATGGGGTATAAAAATATAATCGCAGAGGGAACCGATCGGCTGATCAAGAACCATGATCCAAACTATCTATACTCGAATCCATACGGTCAGAATCTTCTCCTTAGGAACTACAGGTTGAGCGACGATGTTTCGTTCAGGTTTTCAAATCGATCGTGGAACGATTATCCGTTGTATGCAGACAAATATGCAAAGTGGCTCGCAGATGCTCCAGGGGATGTGATCAACCTCTTCATGGACTATGAAACCTTCGGCGAACATCAATGGAAAGAAACGGGAATCTTCGAATTTATGAAAGCACTTCCGAAAGAGGTTGAGTCTAGGGGAATGGAATTTTCTACCATTTCTGAAATAGGACAGTCGTTGAAACCGTGCAACACAATCTCCGTGCCTAACTACACATCCTGGGCTGACACATCTCGTGACCTCAGTGCATGGTTGGGCAACGACATGCAAAGGGACGCTTTTGAGGACCTTAAGTCACTTTCAAATTGTGCAGATAAGGAGACCTGGAGGTACCTTCAAACAACAGACCACCTGTACTATATGTCTCTAGCGGGAGTTGCAGATCAGGAGGTTCATTCCTACTTCAATCCGTATGGGTCCCCATACGATGCGTATATCCATTTCAAAAACATTATTGAAGACTTTAGGTTGAAGTGCTTTTACAAGAAACAGTGAAGGAACGAATGGGTACAATCCCTTGAATCTTTTATCATGGATGTGATAGGGTATCGAAAAACATGAAATTTTCCAGGTTGAGAATTGATGGAAAAATTTTATTGGTAGTTGAGGAAAAAGGTGAATTCGTGCCAGTAGCTGATCTACTGAATGAAGACAGAAACTCTATTGACCTAATCAACGTTTTTGACAGAGTTACACAGATAAGGGAAGAATTGAAAAAAGGAAATCATTCACACCTCGACGTAAAGAAGTTTGATTATGCGCCTGCGGTTGGGAAACCGGGGAAAATTATCTGCGTCGGATTGAATTACAGATCCCATGTAGAAGAGACAGAGAAGAAAATACCAGAACATCCAGTCCTCTTCAGCAAGTTTTCGGATGCACTCGCAGGTCATTTAGAAAGCATCAATATTCCTGAATTGGGTCTAAAGATGGATTATGAAGGGGAACTGGGCATAATGATCGGAAAAACTGCGAGAAATGTAAACGAAGATTTCAAAGAGTATATTTTCGGCTATTTCATTGGAAATGATATTTCATCCAGAGAGTTGCAATACAGAACAACCCAGTATCTTCTCGGGAAGAGTCTTGAAGGTTTCTATCCCAATGGACCTTCAGTTGTAACAGGGGATGAGATCAAGGATCCCCAGAATCTGAGGATCGAAACAATAGTGAACGGAGAAGTTCGTCAGAATTCCAACACCAGCAATATGATATTCTCAGTTGAAAAGTTAGTTTCTTACATCTCACACTACTTCACCCTTTACCCTGGAGACGTAATCTCAACAGGGACCCCAGACGGGGTTGTCCTGGGGATGAAAGACAAAGATAAACACTGGTTGAAGGCCGGAGACACCGTAGAAGTAAGTATCGAAGGACTTGGAACGTTGAAGAGCACTTTTAAATGATTCTTCAGTAACTTTTAGGAACATTCGCACAAATATTTTGACAGCTTATCCGATAATATACTGAAGAATATTCTCTAATTGCCTTGACTTCAGATCTCTAGAGAAACTGCTAACTGTTACACGCTATGTTGAATGTAAGTGATCCATCTATTTCTTGACTTTGAAATCAATAAGTAAATGCCTGCCGAACTTAGGACAAGCCCTATCAAAAGATAAGGCATCAACACTTCATATGTGTTGACTAATGGGATGCGTCTGAAATCAACCCAAGATAGAAGAAGCTCCATC
The DNA here is from genome assembly GCA_021831005.1 of Thermoplasmata archaeon. Taxonomy (GTDB): domain Archaea; phylum Thermoplasmatota; class Thermoplasmata; order Thermoplasmatales. The sequence continues at coordinate 234 of JAKBNO010000073.1, read as the reverse complement.
TGAAGTACACACCGCCGTGTCCCATAACCGAATAGATGCCGAACCACATGGACAGGATATCCACAAAAATAGAAGTTCCTCCCGAGATTATTTTCGACTTAATTTTTTGGGAGTAAAGTATCGCTGTAACTACGACAGCAAATGTCAAACCGATCCAAAACAAAGAAAGAAAATTAAGTGCAGCATAGATTTGACTGATTTCGTTAGAAAGAAGAGGTATTTCTGTGGGACTCC
>JAKBNO010000014.1 GCA_021831005.1 Thermoplasmata archaeon | reverse complement strand
GTGCTCTCCTGGTGGCGCAAATTTGCAGGAAAGTGAACGCGAAGATAATTTCCATCACATCATCTAAAGAGAACTCGATCTACAAGGCAAGCGATTTCAGGATAGTTTTGAAGACAAACAAGTCATCGGATCTTGCCCCTCTGGGAACTCTCTTTGAAGCATCCTCCCACGTCCTTCTTGATTCAATGGTCGCACTTCTTATGAAAGCAAGAGGAGAGAAGGAAGCAGATCTGAGAAAACGCCACGCAATCTGGCTCTGACCTCTTCCCATTAATAATTTCGGTGGGGTCCTTTAGGTTCAGGATCCTAATCGCAGAGGTACCTCATTCAAACCATATGTTGCTCATACACGTCGAGATTATGTCAATGACAAGTTAAAGTAGACGAGATATTATGAACTGCTTCCAAAAGATACGTGGGAGGAAGGGGGTTAGACATCGTCGTGAAATCAAAGAGAGAAGGTATGTAGGAAAAGTAGTCCAAACAACGTTGGCTATAGCAACAATGAAATAAAGAGAATATTTGTCGAATCATGCTGAAAGACCTTTCCAGGTTGGAGTCAGTTGTCCAGGAAGTGATAACCGCAGAGGAACTGAGAACACTAGATGCTGCTAAGGGATATGCAGGCTTCGAGCCGTCTGGTCCCCTCCACATTGGAACGGGTCTATATTGGACTAACATTTTCAACCTCGCTGCTGAAGCTGGAATAGAGATGACACTTCTCTTAGCGGACTGGCACGCTGCAGTAAACGACAAGTTTGGTGGGGACATGGAGAAAATCAGGAGGAATGCCGAATACATGAGGCAGGGGTTCCTATCCTGCGGTCTAAATCCGAAAGTGAAATTTCTTTACGCTTCGGAACTTGTGGCAAATTCCGATTACTGGGCTCTTCTTCTTAGGGTAGCAAAAGCGCTCACTATCTCCAGGATAAAGAGAGCACTCCCGATAATGGGACGAAACGAGGAAGACGCCGACAAAGATTCCTCAAAGCTGATCTACCCGATGATGCAGGCAACTGATATTTTTTACATGGACCTGGACGTGGCATTTGGAGGAATGGATCAGAGGCACGTCCACATGCTTGCGAGAGACATTCACAAGAAAGTGGGGAAGAAGGGGTTTGTTGCGATACACAGCCCTCTCATCTCATCACTCAAGGGAGGGAACAGGATGGACCCGATGAACAAGATGAGCAAGAGCAAGGCGGACTCTGCAATATTCATTCACGATTCTCCCGAAGATATTTCAAGGAAGATTAAGTCAGCCTTCTGTCCCGAGAAAACAGTTGAAGGAAACCCGATTCTTCAGATCTACAAGAACATAGTTTTCAATTTCTACAACGATGGCGTCCAGATAGGGGAGAGGGAGGAGTATGCAGCGTATGCCGATCTAGAACGCGACTTCGTGGAAGGGAAAATTCATCCTTCAGATCTCAAAGAGAGTCTTTCCCATAAGCTGATCGAGATTCTTGAGCCATCGAAGAAATACTTCGAGAGCAATCCGGAGAGGAAGCTTCTAATGGAGGAATTCAAATGAAACCCGTTGAGGACGTAAGGACCAGAAAAGGGATGAAAGTCTCCGAACTTCTGGGCCAGTTTGAACATTCTGGGGGATTCACTGCACCAAAGCTTGGAGCGGCAGTCGAAATCATCAAAGAGATGAAGAAGAACAAGGTCGAAACGTTCCTCAGCTTCACTGCTGACATAGTTTCTACCGGTACCAGAGGTGCAATAGTGGACCTGATAAATTCAGGGATCGTAAACCACATAATCACCACCGCAGGAACTGTCGACCACGATCTGGCACGGAGTTACAAGAACTACTACCGTGGCGACTTCATGCTCAATGATGCCGTGCTTCTCAGAGAGAAGAAATACAGACTTGGTAACGTGGTAATCCCGCAGGATCACTACGGGAAGATCATAGAAGAAAAGATGATGCCGTTTCTTGAAAAAGAATATGAGAAGAAAAAGAAGTGGACAATAACGGACCTTCTCAGAGATCTGGGAAAGCAAATGAAAAAGAACTCAATCCTAAATGCCGCATACGAAAACGGAGTAGACATTTTCATTCCGGGATATACAGACGGATCGTTCGGATCACAGCTCTGGTCTTTCTGGGAAATGAATCACGATTTTGCTATCGATTCGCTGGAAGATGAGCACAGACTTAGCGAAATCGTTTTCAACTCTGCCAAAGGGAAAATGGGGGCAATCATTATCGGTGGCGGGATCTCAAAGCACCACGTGATATGGTGGAACCAGTTCAGGGGTGGACTGGACTACGCGATCTACATAACAACGGCTCAGGAATTTGATGGAAGTCTCTCGGGAGCGCAGCCAAGGGAAGCTGTTTCCTGGGGAAAGATAAAACCGCGTGCAAAGCAGGTCCTGATAGAAGGTGAAGCAACGGTCTTGCTCCCACTAATTGTAGCCTCTCTCTAGGTTAAACAAATCTGTAGTTAAGGGATTTTGAATCCAGCATCTTCTTGAGTGAATTCTTTTGCAGGGAATCAAAGGACTTGTTCTCTATCAGGAAACCCTCGGCCCCGATAGACTTCTGAAACATTTCATTTAGAGAATCCGGAGTGAGGGACGCGAACCTGTATTTCGAGGCGATGTGGCCAAACGCCAATCCCTCGTTGATTGCCATCTTGGTGAACTTGCTAGAATAGTGCATTCCCCCGATTCCACAGTAAATCTCAGCCTCCTCGCCGTATGATTCGTAAATCGCCCTTGCCATCATGTATCCAATTTCCTTGTCTCCGTACTCGAGATCGCTAGAACCGATCTCCACGAACAACAGCGGATTTTCAGAGTAAGGACCGTGGTGAGTGGCTTCGTACGTGACCTCAAAATTCAATCCCTGGGCATACTTGTTGATGTTCATAAGAACTCCGCGAGCATACTTCCCGTCGTATAGTGTCATCTTATTCTTTGCTCCACCATAGTCGTTTGTGTCGAAGTTCCCAGCTGCATGGACGGTTAGACTCCTGATATTCTTGAGGCTCTTGTGCTGGCTCGGGATTATAATCAACTCATCTTTTCTTGCGCCTGCCTCTTTCTCGGGATAGTCGTGATAGATTGGATGCTCTTCGAGTGCTATAACGTCAACTGCAAAATTCTTTTCAAGGAAATAACTAATGTTCCTGCCGGCAACATCGTCGTTGCCATACACAACTTTCATCGCTCTTAAATGAACTTTTGGCTTAAACCCTTTTCTTGTAGCAATTCAATGGGCACAAGCTGCACTGGTTCCTCGTCTAAAAAGAGCTTAAATAAAGAGAAACACTATGACTTGATAATAATGGACTTTCAAAGGGTTCCCTCGAGGGTTGTGAGCTGGGAAGAAATTGAAAGATGGGCCGAAATAATCGTTGAGAAAATCGGGGATTTCAAATTCGATTGTGTCATCTCTGTCATCAGAGGAGGACTGGTCCCTGCACGAATAGTTTCGGATTATCTTAGCATAAAAGACATTTTCACACTCAAGACGGAACACTGGGGTATCACTGCAACACCTGATGGGAAGGCTGCTGTGACTTATCCCATGGTCAAGGACTTGAGCGGAAGATCTGTTCTGGTGGTCGATGACATAACCGATACAGGCCAATCCATAAAACTGGCAATTGAAGCGACAAAACAGAAGAATCCTAAGATAGTCAAAACGGCCACGTTCATTCACATCAACAAATCAGAAGTCGTACCCGACTACTTTGCAGAAGAGATAACAGCTGACAACTGGAAATGGTTCATATTCCCGTGGAACAAGAAGGAGGATTTCAGGAATCTCATCCTCGGATGCATGGGAACTTCAATGACAAGGGAGGAAATTGAATATTGTCTACATAAGAAAAATGACCTGTTCATCTCTCATAGAGAATTCGACGAAACTTTATCCTGGTTGGAACACAACAACAAAATCAAGTTCAACGACGGTAAGATATCAAAGGTCTAAGCAGTCACTATTGTCCCGGCTTTGCCAGACAAAGCATCACTCATATTTTCTGCATTCGTTATGATCGCCTTTCTACCAGTTTTTTCCACGAAGTTCACCGCTGCATCTATCTTTGGTAGCATGCTTCCGGCAGCGAAGTGACCTGCTGACTTCAGTTTCTTCAGTTCATCTATTCCAACTGTTCCGAGTTTTTCCTGGTTGGGTTTGTTGAAGTTGATGTAGGCTGCATCCACCGCTGTCAAGATTATGAAAATGTCAACATTCAACTCGATCGCTATCAATGACGACGCCAGATCCTTATCTATGACAGCTTCCACGCCGGTGTATCCACCATCGGTTCTGATAACCGGTATCCCTCCGCCACCCACTGCGATGGGAACGAACCTTTCGTTCATCAAATATCTTATCTGCTCTATCTCAACAATGTCGACCGGTCTAGGAGAAGGGACGACCCTTCTGTATCCTCGTCCAGCATCTTCCCGCATAACAAATCCATTGTTTGCTTCCAAAACCTGAGCTTCGTACCTTGTGTAATATTTGCCAACTGGTTTTGTTGGATTCTTGAATGCAGGATCATCCTTTTCGACGACGGTCCTTGTGATTACTGTTACCACTTTCTTGTCTATCCCTGACTCATTGAATACTTTCTGAAAAGAAGTCTGCAAAAAATATCCAATATTTCCCTGTGACATGGCTCCACAGACATCGAGAGGCATTGCCGGACTTACCGAGCTGGAGAACTCGTTTTGCAGCAGTATTGCCCCTACCTGAGGTCCATTCCCATGAGTAAGAACTACTTCATTGCTCCTGAAAAATTCAAGAGTCTTCCTAGCAGTCAATTCAGCTCTGTAAATCTGCTCTTCAGCAGTTCCCCTATCATACTTCTCCAACAGGGCATTTCCACCAACTGCAAGGGTAGCTCTCATGTCTTGACTCCAGAGAAATCCTAAGCTCTTACGACCTAATGAAAATTGTCGTCCAAAGTAGTTTGTAGAAAATGGAAAATATTCATTCTTCTAATCTCGGGATCAGGGGAAATGTATCCTTTCCCTCGCAAACCACTTAAGTATTAAGAATGAGTTGAAATGGGATTAATGGTAATATCAAAATGACAACATTTGTAATGGTGCCAGGCGCCTGGCTGGGTAGCTGGGTGTGGAAGAAGATTACGCCGCAAATTGAGAGTGCAGGAAATTTGGTCTACCCTGTTACACTGACAGGAATGGGGGAAAGGGTCCATCTATTTTCCCCACAAGTTGGCATCGAAACTGCAGTGATGGATGTGCTGAACGTCATAAAGTACAACCAGTTAGAAGACGTCGTACTGGTGGGGCACTCTTTTGCAGCCAAGGTCATAGCATCCGTGGGAGACAAGATACCGGACAAGATCAGACTGTTGTTGTACCTGGACACATTCAGACCGGAAAAGGTAAGGACCCCACAGATGAGCTTTCAACCAGACGAGTTTGGCAAGTTAGAACCAGGTCAGACCACAATCCGATTCACGGAGGATGTTCTAAAAATGATAGGAGAAGATGTTGCGGGTGCAGACAAAGAGTGGATGTTCTCTCTCTCCACACCGTGGCCAGTGAAATATGCGACGGATCCGATAGTTCTGAGTGAAAAGTATGACGGGCTCAAAACCGCTCACATATTCTGTACAAAGAGCGGGAGCGATGTCAATGAGCTCATCGCAGGAAAATGGGGAAAGATTGAGGGAGAATACAAGATCATCGACTCCGGTCACTTCCCAATGATCACCAAACCAGAGGAGACAGCAAGAGCAATATTGGATCTTTCCAAGTGACTGGAATGGGTTCCAGCTGCAAGGAGCGGCAACCTCACTTCAGAATCTTTCCGGTCATAAGGTACCAAACGACAAGGTCCATGATTCCAGGTTCCAGGTCATATTTCTTCGAAATATCCAGGAATAGGATCTCTTCCCTTTCGTAATCTTTTCTGTTCTTGATCCTGATTTCTTTCCCGTAGTAGCTGGAAAGGAATCTTTGGATGTGTTTGTCAAGGATGGGATACTGGAAGTATCCTATGTTGCGCAAAAAATGAGATGCTTCTTTCATTCCGATTCCCATGTAGGTCTCGATCAGCTTGTCTCTTCTTTGATCCGAATCCAGTATTTCACCAAGCGAATTCTTGTGTCTAAAATTTTGAGATATGAATTTGGACCTAGTGTTGGGAAATCTGTAATGGCAGTATTCGAGAGCAGTTCTCAAACTCTCCAGGTCGAATCGCTGGAGTGTGTCCAAATATTCCTGACATTTCAGCCCCATTTCCGCTGAGGTATTTGCCGTCAGAGTGCAAAATGTTAGTTCAGAGAACTTTTCATCAATTCCCCTGTCCTTGTTCCTGGTGAATTCTTCCTTCCTGTTGAGTATCTTTCCGAAAATAATTCGTCTGAGATGACCGATTCAATTCTTCCGTCAAGTGATTCTAGCATCTATTTAGTTATGCATCCTGCATCCTATACTTTGTGTCAACTTGGTCCAAGCTGGCTCTGTGTCTTGAAAACAACGAAAAGATAATCGTGTCAACTGAATTAGTAAATTTCACAAATCATATTTATATCTAATAGTCATTCATTATAACGGTGAATATAAATGGGCGATCTTACACCACCCGCTCAAAAAGTTTATGACTCCCTCAAACGACTGGGTTCCACTGCTGAAGACAAGATGAAGACTGCCGACGACATTATGAAGACAGCCTCCATGGGCAAGGGTCTCGTTACCAATGCCCTGCAGGAGCTGCTTAACAAGGGTTATGTAAAGAGGGTTGTCAGGCAGAAAAGTGCGGGATACTTTGTAGTCAAATGAGCAAGACTTTAGTCCTATGCATAGACAGGGACAACGATTTTGGTGAGAAGGCCGGAATAAGATCCCCCATAATCGGAAGGGAGTCCAACCTGTCGGCAGCCAATTCCCTGCTGCTGGCAGACGCTGAAGACTCAGATTCCAATGCCTTGTTTTCTGCCATATCCACCTACGACTCACTTGTAAAGTCAGGGGAAGAGATTGAAATTGCGACCATATGCGGCCACAAGAATGTTGGAACTGTATCGGATGAGATATTAGGAAAACAGATTGATGAAATAGTAACGACGATAAAGCCATCTGACGTTGTTGTGGTTTCAGATGGAGCAGAGGATGATTTCATACTCCCTCTGATACAGAGCAGAATCAAGATAAGAGCAATCAAACGGGTGACGGTCAGGCAGTCTCCACAAATCGAGTCGATGTATTATATTATTGTAAAAGCACTGAAAGAGGAGAAATTCCTGAGGAAAGTACTCGCACCGATAGGGGTGGGTTTCCTCGTTCTTGGAATCACGATACTCTTCGTCCTAGGATTGAGGGTTTACCTCTACGGACTGGGCAGTCTGGATCCTGCCACAACAGGATTCATGACGGTCGTTTCTGCGATTGGAATTTATTTTCTGAGTAAAGCGTATTCCGCAGGAAAAAGAATCTCTGAGACTTTCTCAAGGCTCGTGGAGGAATTCGTAAACACGAGGGTCACAGTATTCTCACTCCTCATCGCGATAGCCGTCTTTGCATATGGTGTTTACGGCGGTTTCCTCGTTGCCCTTCAGACCAGGGTTCCAGTCCTCGGAATTATCGACCTGATCTACAGGATAGTCCCCATCACAATCATTGCCATCCTGATCTTTGACACAGGAAGAATAGTGGAAGGATTTCTGATATATGAGAAGGGGAAGAGGGTGGAGATGATCAAGGCTTACATTCTTTCTGCATTCTTCTACATCAGCTTCTTCACAGCTGTACTTGGGCTGCTTTCTTTCGTCAGTTATGCCCTCCAGACGGGTGCCGTAAAGATGTATTACCTCACGGTCGCTATAGTATTGACAGTGCTAGGTGTGAGTTTTGGAGTGATCATTTCCATTTTCAGAAGGAGACATGCAAAAGGATTCGAGGAACACTCAACGGAACATACAACTTCACAGAAAGATAGTCGCGACCTTTAGGTTCAACCCATACGGGGACCTTTTGGCCGGAATTGAACTGAACAATCTGATCTCGAAGAACCTCTGGCAGGATCTTCCGAGGGAGGATATTGTGAGTGTTATTGGACCCGCAGATCCGGTTGGGGAACCGAAGGGTTACGTAATAGTCGCGGACTCTGCCCTCAACTTCTATGACGGAAGTTGCGACATGATCGTGACGGATTTGGACGGACCTGTCGACAAGATATTGAACCACACTGAGAGCATAAAGGTAGTGCATGCCCACGGTGATAACATACAAAAATTGGTGAAGTTTGTCCCAAGAATGCAGGGAGTTGTTCTAGGGACGACTCAGAGCATTCCATTGCAGAGGGTGAGAAACATAGGTGGGTTCACAGATGGAGACAGGAGCGTGATCATGGGCGTTTTGATGGGGGCAAAGAAAATCTATATTCATGGATTTGACTACGCAAGACCCGTAGACGAACCCAGGGACGTGAAGATAAAGAAAATGGCGTTCGGAAAAGAGATAATAGATAGCATAAAAAGCGCAGAAGTGGTATACGTCAAACGATGATAATAGCAGATAGCATGCTCGGTAAACTGGCCAGATATCTGCGGATAATCGGGTATGATGTGAAGTACATAGAAAAGGACAAGGATGATTCTTATATCATCAGCATATCTGAAAATAATTTGATACTGACGAGGGACAAGCAACTGCACGGTAAACTGAAAAATTCCGTGCTTATCGAATCGCACGACTCTGAAAGGCAGCTAGCTGAACTCAAAGGTGCATTACCTGCTCCCGAGCACAGGTTCATGGAACTTTGCAGCATTTGCGGTCACAGTTTGGAAAGTGTAGAAAATAGGATTGAGCTCCCAGAATATGTCAACAAGGATGCGAAACAAATCTTCCGTTGCAATAGTTGCAACAGGTATTACTGGAACGGTAGCCACATGGAAAACTTCCGAAAAATGGTGGAGAGGGTAGGATTTGAAATTCACGATTAAGGATGATCTGGTGAACATCGAGATCACGGGAGGAGAAGACTTTTGGTACCTCTCACTGTTCCTCAAAGAAGGAGACGTTCTCGTAGCAGAAGTTCTGAGAAGAGTGGAGAGGAAAGAGGACGTGATCAGAAACAAGAAGACGGAGAGAGAAATGATAAAAGTTTCGATCAGGATTGAGAGTGTCGAGTTCCTTGAGCTCTCCACCAGGCTCCATATACTTGGTAAGATAATCGGGGGGCCAGAGGACTACATAGGTGAACATCAGTCTATCAATGTGGAACCAGAATCCACGATTTCAATAGTTCCGCTGGATAGAGTCAATTTCGTTCGTACTCTTGAAGAGTCGTCAAGTCTAACAAACTCAACGGTTCTGGTACTGTCCACGGACGATCAAAACATCACACTATATGGAATCAATGAGTCGAAGAACGATATGCTCTGGAGAATTTCGACAAGCACTGGCAAGATGTATGAAGGAAAAGAAAACAGCTATCGAGAAGATTTCCTCGAGAAAATGGAAAAGCACCGTCAGGGAGAAATCTACATCATAGGTCCATCAATATTCAGGGACTCTATCTCTAAACTCCTCTCCCAGAACGGCTACAAATCGATCAATACTCAAATTGGATCTTCTGAAGAGGACGGAATCAGGGAGTTGCTCCAAGAGGGTGTTGTAAACCTCAGAAGGAGTGCGGAAAGTAAATTGATTTCAGACTTCCTCAAAGGATTTGGCTTGGGTATTTCTTCTTACGGCAAGAAAGAGGTGGAGAAAGCTCTTGATATGAGGGCAGTCTCTACACTTCTAATGTCTGATAAATTCTTCAGGAGTCCCAGTGCAGCCGCTTATATGGAAAAATGCAGCCAGGGTGGCTGTAAGTTGTTCGTTGTCCATGGCTCCTGGGAAACCGGAAAAATAGTCGAATCGTATGGCGGATTGGTTGCGATACTCAGGTATAGGATGGATTATTCAACCGCCTGAAAACGACTTGATGATCGTGATATCGTCATCTTCCCCGACAAGGCTGTCCTCTGGTATGGGCTTGCCATTTCGCAGGATGATAGTCGAACTTGAACTCAGTCCGAGTTGCTTCAGTATGACTTCACCGCTCATCTTTCCTTCAACCTGAACTTCTTTACTATCGCCGAATATCTTAACCTTAGCCATTAATCCTACAGGAAGGAAATTGGTTTACCCATTAAAAATTTGGTGATATGCCCAATATAACCAGCTTCTGAGATATATATCGAGCTAATTACTCCTGTTGACGTTAAAATAGGTGTTCGAAATCTCAATTGCTTTGGTCACTTTGATAGACGATCGAAACAAGGAAGTAGAAGTCCCAGAGACTATCGAAAGAATCATAAGTCTCAGTCCTGCGATTACCGAAATCTTGTTCGACCTAGGAATGGGGGACAAGGTAGTTGGGGTGACTCCTTTCTGTGTTAGACCGCAGGAAGCGATGACCAAGAAGAAAGTAGCGAGTTACGGGTATGCAAGCATCGAACAGTTTGAGAAATTGAGGCCAGATTTGATACTGACCGTCACAGGTTACCAGAACACAGTCGCAGACCAACTCAGTCCGCACTTCAAGACATTCTCATTCAAACTCCCGTCCTCTCTGGGAGGTGTTCTTGACCTGGTGACAAAGGTCGGTGTGGTCATAGGAAGGGAGGACGATGGAAGAGTACTTGAAAGGAAACTGTGGGAACTTACCAAGAATCTAAGAATCGGTAAACAGAAAACGGTGTACCTAGAATGTGATCTCGGAGGTCCAGTAACTTTCGGCTCCCTCTCATATATAACCGACGTTCTTCGGTTCATGAATTTCAAGTCAATCTATTCAGGAGTTTCGAAAGAATGGCTTTATCCCGATTTTGATTTTGTGAGAGAGAGTGACCCTGATTACATCATCATGGAACCCAAGATGTTCACCAAGCGTGAAGTCAATATGCTCGATACGGTGATATCCTCTAGAAAGTGGGTGAACCTCAGAGCCTATAACAATGGGCAAATCTACCTCACTCCCGGTGAGTATGATTTCTTCGCCCATCACGGGCCGTCTCTGATAAGAGAAGTGCTCCCCTGGCTGGAAGGACTGGATTGAAAAGATGCATTTACCATAGTCTCCCCTGGCCAGTTTGCTACAGACTTTCTCGACTGGTTATTTGGTGAAATTTGTATTTGATACGCTTCGGAAGAAATCAAGATCAGAGATCGAAGTCTTACGTACCTCAGAATTTGCCGTTCGCCTCCCCTTTTTTGTCAACACGAACCCCTGATCCCTTCGTAAATTATTGGATGGAGGCTCGTTAGATTCACAGTTTCCTTTTTCAGCCTATCTTTTTGATCTCCACATTATTCTTTCCCCTCTGCATTCCGGTTTGACGCCTAGATAATCATTGCACCTATAAACCTTGCAAACATATATGTTCCAATCCCTGCCTCGTATGTTGCGGCCTTTTCCATTGCATCGGCATAATGGCTGCCCATCTCATTCTTTTCCAGATCATTCTTGAACTCTTCGACAGTCTTGTCCACTTTCTTGCTGTGTTCGGGCGTTATCAGAATTTCGATCTTTTGAGTCGGACTCACAGTCAGTTCTCCCGAGGTGTCCGTGATCCATTTTGAAACATCTTCCTCAAAAAGGACCTCCGCAAAGACCTCTGCAGTTTTCCTAGGCTTGGAGAAGTCCACCCCATTAGTCGTGTCGTAGGTTACCTTGGTTCCAGCAATGCTCACTTTTCTAAAGCTCTTAATTTGTGATTTTAGGTTCGTCTCCATATATTCAGACACTAAGAAATCATAAAATACTTCTGCGAGTGAATATCGCTCAGCACCCCTTGAAAGAATAGTAAGAGGCTCTTTCCTTCTTCCCTTGAGATTCTAATAGTGCAAGTTCCGGTTCCGAAAAATAGTATCCGAATTGAATCATTTGAGAAGTGCTTCCTGCAAGCTCTTTTCACATTTATGCCACTCGGCATAATCAGGAATTGTGTTATCAAAAGACTAATAAATTTTGTGGTCTAATCAGCCGGCTAATTAACAGATGGAGAATAGATTCATTTAATACTTAAAATATTAATCCTAATTAATAAATGAGAACACAAAGAATATGTATTACTAAAAGATAAGGTCAGGCAATTCCAGAGGTTTAAAATGAGTTTGTGTGAAAATTCTGATGTAACAGGAGATAAATGCTTTGGATTGCTTGAGGGCTAAAGTTCTATGGCGAAATATAATATATTAATGCACGAGATGGTTCCGGAACACTGGTTGGTTCCCGTAAAGGAGGAAGAGAAGATTTTGAAGTCACTGGGAGTTACCAAGGGACAGCTTCCAAAGATCAGGAGGACTGACCCAGTCATAAAAACACTAGAAAAGGCTCCGGGGATAGGAGAAATTGTTCCCGGTAGAATTATTGAAATAGTCAGAAAGAGCAGGACAAGAGGAATTGCCAAGATATACAGAACTGTGATAGGTGAGTAATAGATGTATAGCATTTTGAATACGTTTTTTAAAGAGATAGAAGTAGTCAACCATCAACTAGTTTCTTACAACGATTTTATCCCAACAGAAGACAACCCTGATTCAGGAATGCAGCAGGTCTTCGACACTCTAAGGGTAACGGAGGATGACTTACCTGGTGAGATGAAGCTTGACAGATCAAAGACTGGTGGAGTGGACATTAGGATCAGATTCGGGAGGCGGAAGAATGTCGAAAAGCCAGAAACGACAATATCCATTGAGCTCCCGAAGATCAGGGAACCCACAGGATCGGAAAACTACATAACTCCTCTTGAAGCGAGACTGAGGGACCTCAACTATCTGGCCCCACTGTTTCTAGACTTCACTGTTCTCGAGGAAGACACGGAGATCAGGAATGAGAAGATCAAGATAGGAGAGTTCCCAGTCATGGTGAGGTCTAAGATATGCATACTTCACAAGAACAACACTGATGAATTCATCAGGAGAATTAACCTCAGGAAGGACGAGAAAATAAGGGGTATGACGGAGGAGGAATTGCTATCCCTTCCTTACGAGAAGAAGCTTCAGCTGCTCGGAGAGGATCCACAAGATGCAGGCGGATACTTCATTATTGGAGGAACAGAAAGAACCCTCATATCAATGGAGGATCTGGCCCCTAACAAGATCATTGTCGAATATGAGGAGAAGTACGATTCAAGGGTCGAAGTCGCAAAGATATTCTCCCAGAAGGAAGGTTACAGGGCCCTCATAGCAGTCGAGAGGAAAGCAGACGGAATACTCACAGTTTCCATTCCGTCGATCGCAGGAACTATTCCACTCGTGGTATTGATGAAGGCACTGGGCGTTGACAAGGACAAGGATATTTACGATTCAATAGTGACAAACGAAAAAATGGTTCCAGTCGTCCTGGCAAACATAGAGGACTCTGAAAACACTGAGCTCTATCCTACGACCGGAATATTGAGTGAAAAGGACGCAATCAACTATCTGGAAAAGAGGTTCGCTGCAGGGCAGGCAAAAGAATTCAGGGAAAAGAAGATGTCTCAGATTCTCGACAAGAATTTGCTACCGCATCTAGGCGACTCCATTCACGACAGGACCAAGAAGGGAATATACCTCGGAAGAATGGCAAGGGCACTCCTTGAACTCTATCTGGGTATCAGGAAAGAAGACGACAAGGATCACCTTGCAAACAAGAGAATAAAATTATCCGGAGACCTCTTGGAGGAGCTGTTCAGGAGCTCAGCGCAGGCATTGCTGAAGGACCTCAAGGGTCAGCTGGAAAAAACCTACAACAGGAAAAGGGGCATCAGGCTCAACGCTGCAGTGAGACAGGATGTTCTGAACGAGAAGTTGAAGCACGCAATCTCAACTGGAAACTGGATCGGAGGAAGGACGGGAGTGTCACAGCTTCTGGAGAGGACTTCATACATCGCCACCCTCTCACATTTGAGGAGGATATCCTCGCCACTGACAAGATCACAGCCGCACTTCGAGGCAAGGGATCTGCATCCAACCCAATGGGGAAGGATGTGTCCGAATGAGACGCCAGAGGGGCAGAACTGTGGGCTCGTAAAGAACGCCAGTTTGGTTATAGACATCACAGAAGGATACCCGGAAGAAAACATCATCGAACTGTTGAAGAAGATGGGTCTCGAAGAAATACTGGGGGAGAAGCCTGGACTTTCAAGAATATACGTCAATGGTAATCTGATCGGTTATCACAGGGACGGATTGAGCGTAGTAGCCGAAATAAGAAAGAAGAGACGGTCTGGTAACCTATCGAACCAGGTCAATATTAGATTCGATGAAACAACGAACGAAGTCATCATCAACACAGACAAGGGAAGGATAAGGAGACCGCTAATCGTGGTCTATAATGGAAAGACAAAATTCAACGCGGCCACAAGGGAGAACCTTCTCTCCGGAAAGATGGGAGTGAAAGACCTCATAGCAGGTGGGATCATAGAGTGGCTGGATGCGGAAGAGGAAGAGAACTCGTTCGTCTCCATCTATCCATATGAGAAACCACTGAAGTGTCCGCACTGCGGCACCTACCTCTATAGCGACCTCACCGAATGGGTGAACCCAGGGGAAGAGGCAGTCAAGCTCAAGTGCCTGAAGTGCAACAATGCTTTCGAGGGGAAGAAAACTTATGGCCCGGAACACACCCACATGGAAATAGACCCGATGATGATTCAAGGAGTGGTCGTTGGAGTCATTCCATACGCGGAACACAACCAGTCTCCTAGGGTTACAATGGGAGCTGCCATGACCAAACAGTCACTGGGACTTTCGTCATCAAACTATAGGCTAAGACCTGATACCAGGGGACACGTGCTTCACTATCCTCAGAAACCCATGGTAACGACTGGTGCAGCGAAATACATCAAGTACAACCGGAGGCCTTCGGGGCAAAACGCCGTTGTCGCATTGATATCATATCACAATTACAACATCCAGGATGCGGTCATAGTCAACAAGGCATCGGTTGAGAGAGGATTTGGAAGATCTGCATTCTTCAGAACATACAAGGCTGAAGAGAAGAGGTATCCAGGTGGACAGGAAGACAAATTCGAAATTCCTCCGCCAGAAGTCAGGGGAGTGAGGAGTGAAGAGTCGTACAGGAACATAGACGAGAACGGAATGGTATCTCCAGAAATTTACGTATCCGGAGGAGACGTCATTGTCGGAAAGACTTCGCCACCAAGATTCATGGAAGAGGAGCAAAAGATTTCCATCCAGAAGAGGAGGGAAAGTTCCATAACGAACAGACCAGGCGAGACCGGTCACATAGATTCGGTCATCCTCACGGTTTCCGAGAACAACAGTAGACTCCTCAAGGTCAAGGTAAGGGATGATAGGATACCTGAACTCGGAGATAAGTTTGCAAGCAGACACGGACAGAAGGGTGTCATCGGAGCGATAGTCCCTCAGGAAGACATGCCATTTACTGAAGAGGGAGTCATTCCAGACCTGATAATCAATCCGCACTCAATTCCGAGCAGAATGACGGTTGGTCACCTACTCGAAACGATAGGAGGCAAGGTCGGTGCTATGGAAGGAAGGTTCATCAACGGAACTGTGTTCGAGGGGGAACCGGAGGAATCTCTGAGGGAATCCCTGGAAAGGAATGGGTTCAAGTTTTCTGGAAGGGAAATAATGTACGATGGAATTACAGGAAGGAAATTCAAGGCTGATATTTTCATCGGAGTAGTGTATTACCAGAAACTGCACCACATGGTTGCAGGCAAATTCCACGCAAGGTCAAGGGGACCCGTGCAGATACTGACAAGACAACCAACCGAAGGAAGATCTAGGCAGGGCGGACTAAGGTTTGGTGAAATGGAGAGAGATACTCTAATAGGTCACGGCGCAGCTATGGCTATCAAGGACAGGTTGCTAGACCAGAGCGATGGATTCACTGTCTACGTCTGTGGTGACCAGGATTGCGGTCACGTGGCCATTTACGACTACAAGACTCACCAGCTCAGGTGTCCAGTCTGCGGAAACACCAGCAACATCAGACCGGTGGAAACGAGCTACGCGTTCAAGCTGATGAGAGACGAATTGATGTCGCTTGGCGTTGTTATGAGATTGAGGTTGGGTGATTTGAAGTGAAGGTAGAGATTTCAAAGGGAATTGAAGAACTGAAATTCGCGCTGCTATCCCCAGAAGAGATAAGGAGGATGTCGGCTGTAAAGGTAATTACTCCAGATACCTACGACGATGATGGTTATCCTATAGAGAAAGGGCTGATGGACCCATCGATGGGAGTCATCGAACCAGGTCTGAAGTGCAAGACCTGCGGAGGGAAAGTGGATCAGTGTCCCGGACATTTCGGGCACATCGAACTGGCCATGCCAGTGGTGCATATTGGGTTCATAAAGGAGATCTATTCGATCCTGTCCAGCACCTGCTCAAACTGTGGAAGGATTAAGCTTCCGGACAGCAATCTAAAGGAATTCTTTGAGAGGATAAAGGATACAGCAAACAGGCTCAGTGATATTGAGTACGACGACATTGTTTCTGAAGTTGAATCTGACGCTTCCGATGTTGTCATCTGTCCGCACTGTCACTTTGAGAATGAAAAGGTCGCACTCGATAAACCAACCACGTTCAGGGAAGAAGGAAAGAAACTCACTCCAAAGGAAATCAGGGAAAGATTTGAGAAGATACAGAACGATGATCTCCCGCTGATCGGTCTCGATCCAAAAGTGGCAAGGCCGGAATGGATGATCCTCACCGTATTCCCGGTTCCACCCGTTAATGTAAGACCTACTATAACACTCGAAACAGGTGAGAGAAGCGAGGACGATCTCACCCACAAGCTTGTCGATGTAATAAGGATCAATCAGAGACTCAGGGAAAACAGGGACCAGGGAAGCCCACAGTTAATCATAGAGGACTTGTGGGACCTCCTGCAGTATCACGTGACAACCTATTTTGATAACCAGACACCCGGGACGCCTCCGGCGAGGCACAGGTCGGGAAGGTCCCTGAAGACACTGGTTCAGAGGCTCAAGGGAAAGGAAGGAAGGTTCAGGAGCAACCTTTCTGGTAAGAGGGTAAACTTCTCTGCGAGGACTGTCATAAGTCCAGAGCCATTCCTGTCGATAAATCAGGTGGGTGTACCCGCAAAGGCAGCGAGGGAACTCACCGTTACAGAAACCGTAACCGAACACAATTTCGAAAGACTGAAGGAAATGATCAAGAACGGCCCGGGGGTGGAAGAAGCAGTCTACAGACCTGGAGTAAACTACGTGTATAGAATCGACGGAAGCAGGATAAAGATATCCGAAAAGAACTCTGCAGAAGTCGCTGAAAAGATGGAGCTTGGATGGCAGGTCGAGAGACAGATGGAAGATGGGGACATTGTTCTCTTCAACAGGCAACCGAGTCTTCACAGGATGTCCATGATGGCTCACGAAGTGAGGGTCCTACCCTACAGGACTTTCAGGTTCAATCTTGCGGTATGCGCACCTTACAACGCAGACTTTGATGGGGACGAGATGAATCTCCACGTCCTGCAGAGTCAGGAAGCAAGGGCAGAGGCTGAGATTCTAATGAAGGTACAGGAGAATTTCCTTTCTCCAAGATTTGGAGGGCCGATAATGGGGGCAATACACGATCACATCACCGCGCTTTTCATGTTGACCTACAGGAATCCATTGATCCCATTGGAAACCGGACTACACATCATGAGCTACATAGACGTTGATCGCACACCCGAACCCGTAGAAGTGGACGGAAAGAGATACTTCAAGGGCAGAGATATTTTCTCACTCGTTCTTCCAGAGGGAGTGAACCTGGAATTCAAGGGAAAACTGGCAGACAAGAGTCTCGATCCGAACGGGACCGAAGGACTGATAAGGATAGAGAAAGGCAAACTGGTCAACGGCGCGATTGACGAAAACGCAATCGGACAGTCCAAAGGTGCTCTCCTCGATTATGTGCTAAGGAAGTACGGAAATGCAGAAGGAGCCAAGTTCCTCGACAACCTCACCAGACTTGCTGCTGGTGTCATCAGTTTCATTGGTTTCTCCACAGGAATAGATGATGAAGACGTCCCAGGAGAGGCGAAGGCCCAGCTTAGGGAAGTGGGAAACGAGGCAGTCCAAAAAGTCGAGAAGCTCATAGAGAATTACAGGAATGGACTCATTGGAATGGAACCCGGAAAGACACTCGAGGATACTCTGGAATCAATGGTGATGAAGGCGCTTTCACAGGCAAGGGAAAAGAGTTCTGAGATTGCTTCCCACTATCTGGGTATGGACAACTCAACTGTAATAATGGCAAGGTCAGGGGCGAGGGCGAACATGATGAACCTCGCGCAGATGGCCGGTATCATAGGGCAGCAGAGTATCAGAGGTCAGAGGCAGCACAGGGGGTACACAAACAGGACGCTGCCACACTTCCAGAAGGGAGACATAGGGGCATACGCAAGGGGCTTCGTCAGTTCATCCTACAAGGAGGGGCTGAATCCGACCGAATATTTCTTCCACGCGACTGGTGGAAGGGAAGGGCTTGTGGATATTGCCGTCAGAACTTCAAGATCGGGGTACATGCAGAGAAGATTGATCAACGCCCTTGAAGACCTCAAGGTATCTGAGGAAGGAAAGGTACTCGATACGGAGGGCTCAATTATTCAGCTCGAATATGGGGAGGATGGAACAGACCCATCGAGATCAATAAAGGGAGATTCCGTTGACGTGGATTATCTCGTCAAAGAGATATTTGGAACGAAGTATGAGGGGGGAAAGAAATGACAATCCTTGCGTGGAAGGACACACTCAAGAAAGTTAAGGAGATATTAGAAAAGGCTCCTATCGGATACTGCCTTGACTATGAGATTCCTGCGGATAAATCGATAAAAGAAGCACTAATAACCGTCACGGGAAAGACATTCATTGCAAAGGCAAAGATATCAAAGATTGCTCCATACCAGAACGAGAAAAACGTTCTAAAGAAGAAGAAAGACAAGCTCAAGACACTAATCACGATAGAGAAGATCGAGGAAATACAGGATGACATAGTCAACTACGAGGAGGTATCCGGGGGCTCAGTCGATAAGGTGCTCTCATTTGCAGTTATTGTCAAGAAAGAGGAGGCAAAGATCGAACTTCCAGACCACATGGAAGGAAAGCTGAACAGCGAGGTCAAGAGCCTGATCCGTCAGGTAGAGAAGGATGGGAACAGTCTGCCGGTGAAAATAGCGGAACAGCTAACTGCAGCAAAGAAACATTATGGTATTGGGGAGAAGGACTTTGAAAAACTGATTAAAGCCACTCTGGAGAAGTACAAGGAGACAGGCGTCGACCCTTATGAGGCCGTGGGAATAGTGGGGGCCCAGAGCATCGGTGAACCTGGAACGCAGATGACGATGAGAACTTTCCACTTTGCAGGTGTCGCAGAAATGGATGTCACACTCGGTTTGCCGAGGCTCATCGAGATTGTCGATGCAAGAAAGACTCCGAGCACTCCCTCAATGACCATTTTCCTCACAGAGAAGGCAAGAGGGGACGAAGACAGAGCAGTCTCGCTTGCCAGATCCATAGAATCAACCACGCTGCTCGACGTAGCAGATATAGAAGTCAATACGACAGAGGGGTATGTCCTCATCTTGCTGGACAAGCAGAAGATGCAGGAGAGGGGACTCAAGCGAGAAGAGATAATGCCGAAGCTCAAGAAAATTAGGATGCAAAAGACCGTAATCTCCGAAGAAGAGAACAAGATCAGACTCTCTCAGGAAGAACCCTCGTACAAGAAGATTTACCAGCTGTACGAGAACCTGAAAACATTCCAGGTCAAGGGGCTAGACGGAATAAAGAGGGCAATAGTGAAGTTTGACCAGAAGGCGAAGGAATGGGTCATCTACACTCAGGGCTCAAACCTTGCCGGAGTGATGGAACTTAAGGACGTTGATTACGCCAGGACAAAAACGAACGACATCATTGAGATATCTCAGGTCCTGGGGGTTGAGGCAGCGAGGGAAGCGATCATCGAGGAGAGCACCTCAACACTTCACAACGCAGGTCTTAATACCGACATCAGGCACCTAATGCTTGTTTCCGACATGATGACTTTTTCAGGAAACGTCGAAGCGATCGGAAGGCATGGGATCTCCGGAAAGAAGGCATCAGTTCTAGCAAGAGCAGCATTCGAAATTACGAGCAAGCATCTGCTGAACGCCGGATTGATTGGAGAGGTAGACAAGCTCAATGGCGTCGCAGAAAATATTATAGTGGGACAACCAATAACCCTTGGTACAGGTGCAGTAAAACTTTCGTACAGGAGAGAAGAGTAAATGGACTTTAACTGGGAACTTGGAAGATTGAAGGAAACAGGAAAATTCGTGCTCGGAGAGAAAGCTACCGAGAAGCTGGGAAAGAAGGGAAGTATAAAGGCAGTAGTATTTGCCAACGAGCCTCATTTGAAGGAAAAATATGATGCACTCAAGTCGCCTAAATTTGTCGTACCACTAAACTCTATTCAACTTGGTAATATTTTTGGGAAACCATTCCCGGTTTCCGTTGTTGGTGTTATAGACTCCGGTATCTCTCAGTTCAGGGAGAATGAGTAAAGTTGGGAGAAATAACACTGGATACACGAAGTCTGGACCTCATTCAGCTTTTTGAAAAGGCCACCGGGCTCCCTGTAAAAGACGTCATGGAGACGGACGATGTTATCTTCTATGTCCTAGAGAAGGGAGGCACCTACAAGCTGTTCACCAGCGATGACAAAAAGAGAGCACTGGAGAGGATCAAGGAGAGTCTGAAGAAGAGAGTGAACGTCCTGGATTACTCCCCCGAACCCGAACAATTTTTCAGGAACCTTTTCTATCGATACAAGGTGGTTTCCCTCAACATCACCGCGGGGGAGAGCGGGTATGTGGTGAATGTGAAGGTGGATCCGAATTACAAGGCATCTGCCATAGGGAAGGAAGCAAAGAATCTGAAGACAGCGATGCTTCTGGCAAAGAGACATTTCAGCTTGGCTAGACTTTACATTGAATAGACAACAGGCTGAAACTTTTCAGAATTGAATGTCTCCCGAATTTTATGAGTGATAGAACGCTTCGAGTCTTGGTAGATCTACCTACTTTTAGGTTCGTTGACGTCTAAAATTTCAACTACCTTCTTGGAAGATGTTGCTCCGGAAATCAATCTGATGCTGGACTGTGGAATAGAATAATGTTTTGAAAGCTGTCTGATAATATCAATATTAGCCTTGTTCCTTTCCCTCTTTTCCATTGTAGAAACGATCAGGACTCCCTCCTTTTCCCGTATCGGCTCGTTACCTCTTCGAACGGTGATTTTTTGTCTCATTTAGATTCTACTCCTGGTCCGATGACCGCATTCCATTTCCTGATGGCATAAGATCTCACCAGTCCATTCAAGTAATATGGGTCACTCTTAGCAAATTCTTGCGCCGCTTCCCGAGAAGGTGAAAATAAGTACGGCACGATCGACCGGTTCACTTAATTCATCTGCCATCACCAAATCTCCCTTTGCTTCACTTTCTTTTGCAAGTGCCAGGTGAGCGTTCCTGGATTGGGCACGCCCCTGGAT
This sequence comes from Thermoplasmata archaeon, assembly GCA_021831005.1. Taxonomy (GTDB): domain Archaea; phylum Thermoplasmatota; class Thermoplasmata; order Thermoplasmatales. The sequence continues at coordinate 7,118 of JAKBNO010000014.1, read as the reverse complement.
GAAATTATCAACGACGTCGTAGAAAGGAATGTAGTGCACATTTACAGATTAGAAACGAGTTATTATACAGTTCCTGCTCATTATTTTGCAATGAGGTAAAATTGGGAGCTATCCACAATCTTGACTCTCTTCTTTTCCCCCAGTTTTCCTGTCTTAATTATCACAGGATGATAATCCTGATCTCTTCCCAGGAAGGCACCATTCTTTCCAAGTTCCATCAGTCTGATTTCTGTTTCTTTTCCGACGAATCTTCTGAGAGATCTCTCCGAAACATCTCTGTGAATTTCGTTTAGGATCTGGCTCCATTGAGCCGTTTGGTTCGTAGGAGGTATTTTCCATCCATATGCCGCTGTACCGGGCCTCGGAGAATACTTGGTCACGTTGAGGATTTCAGGTCTCACTTCCTTCACAACATCGGCCGTCGCCTTGAGGCCCTCGACCGATTCATAAGGAAAACCCACAATCACGTCTGTGCTGAGGATTCCGGTAGGGAAGGCATTCCGAAATTTTCTGACAACGTCTAAGAATTTCTCTATCCTGTACTGCCTGCCCATTTTCCTCAGAATCACTGGATCTCCGCTCTGAAACGGTATGTGCAGGAATCGGTACACTTTTTCTGATTTCATCACTTCAATCAATCCGTCTATTATAGAGCTGGCATTTTCTGGTTCCATCATTCCAATTCTTACTTTGAAATCGCCTTCAAGGTTGACGATCTTATCCATAAGATCTGACAGCGTCTTCGATTTGTCTTGACCGTAGGAGCCCGTATCCAGAGCGGTCAGGCGAATTTCCTTGGCTCCCTTCGCAACCATTTCGGTTATCTTCCAAAGAATCTTTTCCTCTTCAAAGCTCTTGAGTCTTCCTCTAGCGATTCTTGAGATGCAAAACGAACATCCCCCATCACACCCTTCGGCTATTGGGATCCCGACGCTCAAGTCTCCCTCTTTGAGGATTGGAAGACTCCCATATGATGCGGAGAAATCCATTCTTCTAACACCTTTAGATTGAGGATGGGTCAAACAGCCAGAGACAATGACTTCCTTCCCCTGTCTCTTTAGCTCATCTATTCGGGTTTTCATTTTGTCTTCGGTGTGTTTTATGACTACGCAAGTAGAAATCAAAACTGAATCCGCAGACTCAAGCTCTCCCACCAACTGGTTCCCTTGAGAGATTAGAGAAGTGGCTATCATTTCCCCCTGTGCTTGATTTAGAGTGCAACCATAGTTTTCAAGGAAGAATTTCATTTTGATTCATTTTATTGAATCCCTAACATACCGGTATAGAAAATTTTAATGTCAAAATTATGGCTAGATTTGACTTTGAGTATTTCAGTCGAGAGGCTGAGTTATACTACCATATTGAATGGTGGTTGCAAATTTTAAGGAAAAATCAAAAGTAAATGAACTGGCGTCCCAAAGATGGCAGAGTTTGAATATTCTTGATTACCCACTTCAAAGATAGTAGTACATTAGTAGAAGAAATTATTTTCAGGTAGGGTGATCTCTTGAATCTAGATGAGCAAATCTATGAGTACAGTCTCCACATAGATGATCTTTTGAAAGATAAATCAACAACTGAGGAACTCAAAAAAAGAATAGTGGATTCATTGTTTGTTTCCTATGGCGCAAGAAATGCGGACGCAGTCCAAATATCCAAGCGCGCACTCCTTCCTTCATCGGGAAAGATTGATGCTCCAATCTACTACGATAAGAGGAAGGCTTCTGTTGACATTGCGACCTACATTAATGGCTCAATGACCAGATATCTTGACTACAACGATACATATCTTTCCAAGGAAGCACTGCATCCATCTGACAACGTACCTCCGCTCTTGAGCTATGGTTACTCTTCCAACGAGAGCGGAATGCACGTCCTCAAGGCCCTCGCAACAGCTTACCAGGTGGTCGGAGCCTTGGCAGATGCCTATTCAATCAGGGATAGGGGTTGGGATCACGTCACATATATATCTATCTCGTCGGCGGCAGGTCTTGGAGTGCTGAATCACTTCGACAAGTCAAGGTTCATCAACACCCTCAACCTTGCACTCAACAACAACATTTCAATGAGACAGACAAGAGCAGGAGAACTCAGCATGTGGAAGGGATGTACTGCTGCAAATGCCTCCAGAAATTCGGTCTTTGCTTCCCTGCTTGCAAATGAAGGGTTTACGGGTCCTTCTCCAATATTTGAAGGAGAAATGGGCTTTTTCAAGCAGGTCACCGGCAACATTAAGGTCGATCTGGAGAAGAACAGGATCGTAAGGACCATGATCAAGAATTTTCCCGTCGAATATCACGCAATGAGCGCGATAGAATCCGCGTTGTGGATCAAGAATCAGTTAAATGGCGAAGAAATATCAAAGATTCATGTTGACACGTTCTCCGTTGCCCACAGGATCATTGTGAAGGACCCAGAAAAGCTCAGACCTAAGACAAAAGAGACAGCGGATCACAGCCTCCCCTACATGATTGCTTATACCTTGGCTTACGGAGAACCAAACACATCTTCCTTTGAACCCAAGTACCTGAACGACCCGTCAATTCTCAAACTGATAGATTCAATGGACTTTGAAGTCACCAAGGAGTATGATGAGATGTACCCGGAATATCTTCCTGTAAAGATATCTGTTAAGACAAGGGCCGGAGAACAGCAAAAGGAGGTCACAGTTCCGAAAGGGCACTTCAAGAATCCTTACGACTGGAAGGACCTGGAAAACAAGGGGCACAGGCTCATAAAGGATCCTGAAAAGGTAAAGAGACTGATAGAGTTGGGCAAGGATTTCGACAGGTCATCGACTAGGGACTTGCTGGAAGCGGTGAATTTCGAATAGAACTTGGTTTCTCACACCTAAGACTAAATCATTAATTAATCCTATTTTATTTCCATCTATGAGGAGACCTGTTGAACACGGAAACATCTTCAGTTCTATCATACTAGGGGGCTCTTCCATTGTTCTTGCGATACTGACAAGGGGCTATTTCATTTCAATCCTCTACTGGGTCCCAATATGGATGGGGCTGTTTCTGTACGATGTGCCATTCAAAAGGTTGTGGAAATCGCAAATTGATACGGCATGGATGATTATCCTCGTCGCTGCATCCATCGCATCTATCTACATTGATTATCGATTGATAGTACCGTACACGATTTTCTTCCTCACCTATGCCTTGAGAATATTTCTTGCCTCCAGGAAACTGTCATATCTCGGGACAGTTTCAGGCATACTTGCATTTGTGATACTCTTCGTTGAAACAATCGGACTTATCGCCAATAGGGAAATTCTGTTGATAGGTTCGCTCTTCGTTTACATGATTGGTTCTGAGTTCACTGTCAGGGCTAAACTGTCAGGTGCAAGGAACCTTTTGCTCTATGATCTGGTACCAGTAGCCTTGGTCATTCTAAATCCAGTTTTCCTGGTTTTTTCAGTGTCCGTAGCTAGAATTCCCATAGCGCTGAAGACCAAAGGACTCCGTCCAGTTGGTATGACAGAAACAGTCCTGTTGCTATCGGTTACGATTTTGATATCGCTGTTTTACGTTTTGAGAGTTTGATCTGTTACCTACCTGCGAAGAAAATATCGAGGTTTCACCATTCTCACATCCACCTCAATCAATCAGAGAGAAATCAGATAAAGTTGGGTGATCAGCGGTTACAGAGGCTCACTTTTTCTTATTCGGTGTCTTTGCACTTGCGCCATCAAGCTTCCATGCAAGGTTCGGGCGCCAAACTTCTTTTTTCCACTCCCTCTGTCTCTTTGCAAGCCAAACGGCATTTTCAAGAAAATGTCGGCATCATTCCTCGTGGCCCCGATAAAAGGTCCACCTCCAGTTGATAGCTTCTGCTACTGTTTTTGAATTATATTGCATGTTTATCTTGTTTCTGGCAATATTTATACTTCATGAAATTTCATCCGCGAAAATATTGGTATGGTTGCTGGTCATTCGAAGAGATCAATTTGCCTCTATTGTCACGACGGGGGAATGAGGTCCGAAAACGATTAACCACCGTAGGAGATTCCAGTCTGGGTATAACATGCTCGTTAGGTCCAAGTTGGAGATTTTGTGCACCGAAAATTGGGAGTCGTTGCTGAGTTCTTTCTCTTCGATCATACCTGGAGGGACTGTTGAAAATTTCGAAGGCGTTTCATTGATCAATTCCGGTCTTCCCTCTCCTGAGTACAACAGTGTTTTTGCTTTTGACAAACCGGTCAATATCGAAAAACTGACAGATCGAATAAAAGAACTGTATGTCGCTTCTGGACTGCCCTGGCGGCTCATAACATTGCCGAATATTGTGGAAGATCTCAAACCCCTGATAGAAGAGATGAAATTGAAGCTTCAAGAGGTCAGTCCAGGAATGATTTTGGATCCGTTACCAGACAAGATTCCTGAATCTTCAACCGAATTGAATATCAGAGAAGTGAGTTCTTTGAAGGATCTCGAAATGTTTTTGGAAGTCAGTAGTCTGAGCTTTGGACATGGATTGTTTCCGGACGATGATACAGATGTGAACATTCCACTGGATCAAATTGGTTCCTCCATACCCGGGGCAACCCTTTACATAGGTCTTTTTGGTGAAACCCCGGTTGCAACCTCACTTCGTTACAAGACAGGAAATCTAGCAGGTATCTACTTTGTCGGGACAGTGAAGGAATTCCGAAGACGGGGATATGCAGAAGCAATAACGTGGAGAGCTATAATGGATGGAGCTAAAGAAGGGTGCGTCACGAGTTGTTTGGAGGCTACAGAAATGGGGCATCCACTTTACGAGCATATGGGATTCAAGAAAGTGACAGAGTATCAGTTGTGGGGATTATAACGGAACAAAAAATGTGAAATAACTGATGTTGAATTAGATGGGGCCACCGAGATTTGAACTCGGGTCACCAACACCCCAAGCTGGTAGGATGGTCCAATCTACCCTATGGCCCCTTCAGTCAAATGGTAAAATTTCTTCTAGGAGTTCCGCGTTAGAAAGGATCATTCTTCTGCAACAGTATCGTACGACATTCAGATCGTCCAGGATACCGGAAATCTCTTCAGAATTCGCTTCCCTGTTCTTTGATTTCCTAATTTCCTCCACCTTGTTCGTGAATCGAACATAATCGGATCCGATGACCCTTCCACAGCTGAAACACCTGACAGGAATAATCATTTTTTCACCTGTAAGACTTCTGTTTCTTCTTCCTGGCCCCGCTTCCTCCAGGCTTCTTCGGGAGTTTTCTTCTCACATCACTTACGAGCAGACTCCTATCATAATCTTTGAAAATCTTTTCAAGCTCCTGGTCTTTGAAGAAATCGACCAGCGCTCTGGAGATGGCCGTTCTAGCCGCTTCAGCTTGGCCTATCACTCCTCCGCCTCTCATATTTACTGCAATGTCGACCTTGGAAATCTTGTCTCCAGCAAGCATGACAGGTTCCATCATCTTGAGTTTGGCAAGTTCAGGTTGGTATATCTCGACTGGAACCCCGTTTATCCTTATCCTTCCCTTTCCTTCCTTGATTGTTGCACGTGCAACGGCCGTCTTCCTGGCCCCGCTTGTCTCAATTACCATCTACAATCACTTTTGATCCCAATTCTTTGCAAACATCATACAGCGTCATGACATTCGCAACGTGTTTGTTCTGAAATTCTTCCAATTTTTCAATTTCTTTTCCGGTGAACTTTATGGGTACCCCGATATAGACATTGAATCTCTTGAATGCCGATATCCCTTTCGAACTCTTCATTGGCAGCATTCCTCTGACCGTCCTCCTGAATATTCGGTCCGCCTCCTTGGGGAACCTTGGTCCCTTTCTGACAGATCCTACGTCTCTTTCCATCTTGTAGTGTTCAATGGTGAACCTTTTCCGGCCGGATACCACTGCCTTCTCTGCGTTCACTATTACAATTTCATCTTCTTTTGTCAGGAGTTCCTTTGCAAGGTAGGAAGAAGCCCTTCCAAGTACCAGATTGCTTCCGTCAATTATTCTAATTTCACATCACCCTATTATCTTTACTTTGGTGCCTTTCGAATTTTCGCTCATCAATTCTCTGAGTGTAATAGCCTTTCCGCCCGCCCCTTCTATCTTGGACCTTGCAGACTTTGAGAAGTACAGTGCAGCCACCTTTACGGGTTCCTCGATTCTTCCCGAACCCAGTACTACTCCAGGAACCACAACGGTCTCGTCTGTGGCAGCGAAACGTGAAATCTTTCCAACATTTACCTCGACCAGATTGTCCTTAGACTTTCTGATCCTAGTCGCCACGTCGCCCCAGAATCTCGAATCGTTATCTAAGGCAGTCTTCTTCATCTCTAACGCAAGTTTTTCCCTTTCATCCTTTTCGTTTACACCCATTTATTAAGCACCTGGGTCGGAAGGTATGATATAACTATTAATAAATGTTATCTGGACTTTACTAGTTCCAATGCATTTTTCAGTATTTCGACGCTTGTAACTGTCCCGACTCCCCCTGGTACTGGGGTGTAGTCCACCAATTCATTTTCTCCATCGAGCTCGAAGTCACCCCTAACCTTTCCATTTACCACGTTAATCCCGATATCCACTACAGTCTTCTTCGACTTTATAGTGGACGCCTTCAGGTACCCCGCCCTTGCCACAGCAAGGAATACAACCTCATTTTCTTCTATCAACTCCTCCATGTTCTGGGTCTTGCTGTGCGCTACGGTTACTGTAGCGTCCCTGTTCAAGAGCATCTGAGACAGTGGTCTGCCGACAGTCACTGACCTGTTTATTACCAGTACCTTCTTCCCCTTCAAATCAACACCATAATGTTTCAGGATGTCGAGGGAGGCCTTTGGTGTTGCAGGGGCTATTCTTTCCAAGCCAAAATAAAGCCGTCCAAGATTCTGATACGTTACGCAGTCGGCATCCTTGTCCGGATCAAGTGCCTCCGAGACAATTTCGTTGGAAATGCCCTTAGGGAATGGTCTTCCGACGATTACCGCATCTAAGGTCGAATCGGTATTGAGCCTCTCTATCGTCCCCAACAATTTCTCTCCCTTGATCACAAGGGGAGTGAAGTTCATTCCCACTCTTTCGGCATTCTTCTTGATGTTGTTGAAATATACTATTGATTCCTGATCTTCCTCATAAGCTACGGAGGCGATCGTA
>JAKBNO010000108.1 GCA_021831005.1 Thermoplasmata archaeon | reverse complement strand
TTCCGATCTAAGGCTATCCGCCACCTTCTTCTTTTCTGCCGTTATTTCCTCAATGCTCACCCTACAGCACCATACTTGTTCATTTCCAGTTTTACTAACTTATTGAATTCTATGGAGTATTCGAGAGGAATCTCCTTGAGGACGTCATCAAGGAAGCCAAGCACTATGAGTGACCTTGCATCCTCTTCCCTGATTCCCCTGCTCATCAGGTAGTCTACCTGATCCTCGGATATCTTCCCTACCGAAGCTTCGTGTGAGAACGAAGCGCTCTCTTCAAGTATTTCGTTGTGGGGATATGTGTTGCTCTTTGATATGTCATCCAGTATCAGCGCATCGCACTGTACCGATGCCTTCGAATTGTATGCCCCTGGATTTATTCTCAGTTGGCCCCTGTAGACCGACATACCTCCCCTTCCGGATATGCTCTTCGCTACCACTTTTGAACTCGTGTTTGGCGCTGCGTGAACGACCTTCGCCCCGCTGTCCTTCCAGACGGGTCCGATTCCGAGAGCCACGTTCAGGTTTGACGTGCTTGCATACGGTCCTCTCAGTATGGATGAAGGATAGGTCATCGTGATCTTTGAGCCGAGGGAACCCTGTACCCATTCCATTTGTCCGTTCTCTTCGACCCACGATCTCTTTGTGGGTCCGTTGATGATGTTGTCGGACCAATTCTGGATTGATGTGTACCTCATCTTTCCACCCTTCTTGACGTAAACTTCCACGATGGCCGCGTGAAGAGAATACTGGCTGTACGTGGGTGCGGTACAGTTGTGGACGGCGAATCCCTTTACTAGGTAGGAGTTCTGGTCCTTCACTTCAAGATTGTACACCTTGTCATTGAACTTCTCTCTGACAATCTTCCTTATCGGGACGTAGAAATCGTTGCCAACCTTCCTGACCTGCGAGAACCTTTTGTTCTCTGTGTATTCTACGATATACTGGTCTCTTCTCTTCATCGTCCTTCCAAGAATAGTATCCTCTCCGCCCTTTCTGATCGATAAATTTGCAAAGATTCCATTTCTCGCTATGATTTCCTGTAACTGGAACGCAAGCATCTTGCTGGTAGTCGACGCCCTGACCATCAAAGACTTGAATGGTTTCTTCACGTAGACGTTGCCGTCCCCTTTGAGATAATTGTCAAGAAGGATCTTCTGTTTCTCGGGCGGCAGTTCCATCAAAACTTTAGAAAGTTTCTTCCGAGCAGCTCCTTTCCCGACGTGTGTCTCGCAGAGTTCAATTAACTTCTTTGAATACGATACGACTGTGTAGTATCCGCCACGGACTTTCGTGATATTGACCTGCTCTCCAAGAGATTTGATCGTTTCGTAAAGATCCGTAGCCAGCTCTTTTCCCTTTTTCGACTTTCCAAAGCTGAAGGCTAGAACATTCATTTTTAGTGCCTTATTGAAGGAAATGGATCCCTCGGCCGTGTAGAGGCCCAACACTTTGAGCACTTCTGGTGTCATCTCTTTACTATCTTTGGAACCCGTGGGCGCAACATAAACTATGAAGTCGCCTTCTGCAAGCTCCTCGGCCCTTATGTATTCAGGTTTCGCAGAAATGAGTTTCTTGGTAGATACTTCTGACCTCCAACCATTGCGCAACTTTCTCGAAGCTGCGACAGATTTTCTCTTGATCGCAAGCACCGGATGTTCCACCGTGAGCTTGAATGCATTCCCACTTGAGACGGGAGTAAACGTCATCATGGTCCCATCATATGGTCTTTCGAATGTTCTGATCACCTTGGAATTCTCTCCAGAATGAGTCATCACATCTTCCGACTTATTCACCGAGCTTATGGGAACAAATGAGTCACCCTTGCTTACGAGCTCCTCCGCAGGAAGGCAGCCTTCTATGTAGTGCACGGAAGCATCTGGTTCTGTGATTATAAGTGTCCTTTCGAACTGGCCCTCGAGCGCTCCATTCATCCTGAAGTACGCCTGAACTGGGAGATCCAGGTGAACCCCACTTGGGACGTAAAGGAAAGAGCCTCCCGACCAGACCGCTGTGTTCAAAGCGGCGAATTTGTTATCTGAAGGTGGAACGATCTTACCGAAGTGTTCCCTGACTATGTCTGGGTGCGTCTTGACGGCGCTGTCCATATCCATGAAAACTACTCCTTTATCCTCCCACTGCTTCCTCAACCTCGAATAAACTCCCTCAGACTGCAACTGCGCAACGGATCCCGCGAGGTATTTCTTCTCCATCTCCGGTACTCCGAGCTTGTCAAAAGTATCCTTTATCTCCTTGGGCACATCCTCCCAGTTGTTCGACTTCCTGTCCTCAGGTCTTATGAAGTATGTGAGCTCATCGAAATTCAGTTCTGACAGATCTGGACCCCACGTAGGAACAGGTTTCGAGAGAAATATGTCGAGTGCCTTGAGCCTGATGTTCCTCATCCAGTCGGGTTCATTCTTCGCCTTTGAGATCTCTTCCACTACTGCCCTGCTGATGCCCTTCTCCGTCTGATAAACTGGCTTTGTATTTGTTGTGAAATCGTACTTTATCTCGTTTAACTTCTTCACATCAACTTCTTCATCAGTTAATTTTTGCATTCACCTCACCTCCTTTATAGTATTCGTAGCCCCTCTCTTCAATCAACTTGGCCAGATCCCCCTTACCACTCTCGGCGATCCGACCGTTAATCAGGACATGGACGAAATCTGGTTTTATGTAATCCAGAATTCTCTGATAGTGGGTGATGATGATTATTCCAGCCCCGTCCTCCTTTGCTCTGGAAATGGCTTTTGAAACGACCTTTAGGGCATCTACATCCAGCCCAGAATCTATCTCGTCCAGAATTATGAATTTTGGTTTCAATATCAGCATCTGGAGTGCTTCCATCCTCTTCTTTTCCCCACCCGAAAGACCCTCATTCAATCCCCTGTCGGCGAACGAACTGTCGAGACCAAAGTACTTGAGAAGCTCTTTAACCTCTTCCACGAATTTTTTGTACTCCAGTTTCTCGTCTGGGTGAAGTGAGGAGTAGGCGGTTCTCAGGTAGTTTATGAATCTGAGTCCCTGTACAGAAACAGGTTCCTGGAATGCAACGAATAGACCCTCTCTTGCTCTTTCATAGACCTGCAGATCGTTCAGTTTTTTACCGTTAATCAGGAGTTCACCACTATTGACCTTGTACCTAACACTTCCAACGACCGTATGAGCTAGGGTGCTCTTCCCCGTCCCGTTTGGTCCCATTAGCGCATGAACCTCTCCCGATTTTACGGTGATCGTCACGTCTCTGAGTATCTCCTTGTCTCCGATAGAGACATTCAGGTTCTTTATAGAGAGAACGTTAGAAACCATTGTGATTCTGTATGAAATAATGATATTTAAACATTTTTTCCTGACTAAAGCAATAAAAGTTAAATAGAGTATTTAACTCAAGCAAATAATATGGAAGAAATAATCACTTTAGGTGAAAGCAAGCAGAAAATTCTGGAAGAACTTCTGGAGAAACCTAGAGTCGTCTATGAATTATCCGATTCGCTGAACATCAGGAGCAATGCCATAAGGGAACACCTGATCATGCTCGAAGGCATGGGTTATGTAGAATCCAAGTTTGAGAAGACAAAAGTTGGAAGACCGAAGAAAATTTACAGCATATCGGCGGACGGAATGAAACTGTTCCCAAAGAAATATGATCTTTTGTTAAAGATACTGCTGGACGAACTCACTTCAGAAAACGGCACACTATGGGTAAAGGACTTCCTCAAGAGAGCGGGAGAGAGGATAGTGAAGGAAGACGGCTCAAAGACAAAAGACATCAGCGACCTATTGACATTTTACAACAATCTGGGTTGCATGGCCACAGCCGTTGAAAAGGACGGGAACATAGTGATCAAGAGGAATAACTGCATATACTATTCACTGGCTCTTGACACAAACAACGCTTTCTGCGGAACGTTTGAAGACGCACTCATAGAAACGATGCTACCTTCTTATAAAGTAATCAAAAAAGATCCAATTTCCAAGGACAAGTACGACTGCGAAATAACGCTCTCAAAAGCATAGTGGCAAAGTTTTATTGCCTTCTCGCACTTAACCGTAAGAAATGCTGACGGTGATCGAAACCTTTTATTCTATAGAGGGGGAGGGACCCCTCATCGGAGTTCCCACATTCTTCATACGACTCTCTGGCTGCAACCTGAGATGCGAATGGTGTGACTCCAAGTACACATACTCTGGAGGGGAAAAAAGGACCATCGAAAGTTTGGTCGACGAAGCATCCGAATATAAATCGAAGTTTGTTTGCATCACCGGAGGTGAGCCTCTCATTCAGAAGGAAGTTTATCCGCTGATGTACAAGCTCCTGGATAAGGAATACAAGATAATACTTGAAACGAGCGGCTCGATCTCTATAGAGGACGTTCCAACAGACGATAACGTGATCATTTCGATGGACATAAAGACACCATCTTCCAATATGGTGCAGCACAACATATACGAGAACATCGAGCTGCTCGCGGAGAAGGATTACCTCAAGTTCGTAATTTCGGACGAAAAGGATTATTTATTCTCAAAGTCAATAGTTGAGAAGTATCCCTTTGACGGTGAAGTGATTTTTCAGCCTGAGGGCGGAAAAAATTTGAAGGAACTTACCGAAAAAGTATTAAAAGAAAGATTGAATATCAGAGTACTGCCACAATTGCACAAGTTAATTTGGGGAGACAGGCGAGGAGTATGATAGGGCAGGAATACACAGATGAAGATGGGGAAAACGCGACCAAGATGGCCAGGAGGGCCATTGAGGAATACATTGACATAAAGTTAATTGTAAAGAACAGCTACGGAGGGAAGTTTGTCGAGAAGAGGGGAGTATTTACTACCCTGACAAATTCTTCCGGAAAACTGAGGGGTTGCATAGGATTTCCGGAACCCGTATTCCCGCTAGGAGAGGCAGTCATAAAGAGTGCGATATCCGCTGCTTCGAGTGATCCGAGGTTTCCTCCCGTCACCAAGGAGGAGATGGACGATATGACTGTCGAAGTTTCAATGCTGAGCAAGCCGGTTGCGCTTGCCGTCAAGAACAGGAAGGACCTGCCGTCCATGATTGCCGTCGGGAGGGACGGACTCATTGCGGAAAGGGACTCATTTTCAGGCCTCCTGCTTCCGCAGGTGGCGGTTGAGGAAAAGATGGATCAGAAGGCATTCCTCAAAGCCGTTTGCTGGAAGGCTGGAATGGAACCGGACTGCTGGAAGGATGACGACACCTCAATCTCAACATTCAATGCAGAGGTCTTCTACGAAGTGGAACCAAGAGGACCAGTATTCAGGAAAGTTCTGTCAGCGGAGAAATAGTAATGGAAGCCTTTCACGGTCTATTCTACATTAGCGGAGAGTTTAGAGAGAAGTATGTCGTTGTGGACCGAGGGGTAATCAAGGAAGTGAAGAGCGAGCTATCCGGAATGAATGTCACAAGAATCAAGGGCCACGTCCTCCCTGGCGGTGTGGATATGCACGTCCACTTCAGGGACCCTGGAGAGACAGAAAAAGAGGACTTCCACTCTGGTTCTCTATCAGCGATGTTTGGTGGGACCACTACTGTTTGTGACATGCCAAACAACAGGACTCCGATAACTGACTCAACCACATTCAATTCCAAACTTCACTCTGTCGCCAAGAGAAGTTACGTAGACTTTGGTCTATATCAGGCTGCATCCTCTGAGACCGTTCCCGAAGCAATCGGGCAAAAGATATTTCTCGGTAAATCGACAGGAGGGCTCCTAACGGATCTCAATACCAGCAAATGGGAGGACAAGGTCAAAGTTGTGCACGCAGAATTTCAGGAGTGCATAGACAACAATAAAAGGGAAAACAGTGACCTGCTATCCCACGACATGAACAGGCCACTGGAGTGCGAGATGCAAGCCATCGAACACATTTTCAAGTACGATCTTTCTCGAACTCACATAGCGCATCTCACCTCAGTGAGATCTCTCGAGTTTGCGAAGTCCCTTGGCTTCACGACCGAAGTCACACCGCATCACCTGTTGTTGAACAACGCTCTATCATTAGGCTCGCTGGGAAAGGTGAATCCTCCTCTCAGGAAGAAGGGTGTGCAAGAGGAGTTGCTAAAGAGCCTCAATTCAAAATCAATTGACGTTATTGCTTCCGATCACGCGCCTCACACACTTCTCGAAAAGGAGATATTCGGAGATGCCCCCTCTGGCATCCCTGGCGTCGAAACACGAGTACCTTTGATACTTGCAGCAAATAGGAAAGGAGTGATAAGCTTGGAAAAATCGGTTTCGGCACTGATGGAAAAACCTGCGCAGATATGTGCCATCAACAAGGGATTCATAGCCGAAGGCTACGATGCCGATTTCATTTCTGTGGACCTCAAGAATACATCAGAAATCAAGGGTGAAGAGCTGCACTCGAAGTGTGGATGGACCCCGTTCGAGAAATTCGGAGGCATCTTCCCTGATTATGTCTATCTGAGGGGAGAAATGATACTTCAAGAAGGGGACGTTTTATCCTCTTCATCTGGAGAGTTTCTGAATGGCAAAAAACAGTGAGAAGAGGGTAGCGGAGGAAAGGATGAAGGAACTCTTCAAGCTCGCCATCAACGATAAAAAACCTGAACAGGCTGACAGGAAATATGAGCTCATCTACCTCTACTCGACAAAGTACAAGACGAAAGTTCCGGAAGAGTCCAAGACGTGGGTCTGCAAGAAATGCAAGAAGGGGATATATTCCGGAGGGGGGAGAGTCAGAATAAACAGGTCAACTATTACTGTCAGCTGCAACAACTGTGGTTATGTGAGAAGGATCCCTATCTCTCGTCAATCGTCTCGGCAGTGAACAGAACGTTGTATCCGCCTAGGGTCGCATGCACCTTGTCTATCAAAGAGATAGCATCTGAAACAGTTGCATGATCTCCCCATTCGTAAACCAGGTCCCTTGTTCCCGTGATTGGATTGAAGCCAAGAGATTGCAGCCTTGTTATTATTTCAGAGGGCCTTTCTCCCTCTGTGTTGAAGATTATCGATAGGTAAGTTCTCTTGACCATTACCCTCAAATCACCATATCATATTTATTCTTTATTTTAGAGCACTTAAGCGTGCATGTCAAGAAATCGTCGGTGCCGCCGCGACGATTATCCTCTGTTTAGTCATCGTGTGGGTGCTGCGGTCGTACAACATTGATTTCAGTTCATCATCAGAGAGACTATTTATGAATTTCTTGCACTCTATTCCGTTCAAGGAATTGGTTTCGACCGGAGACAGCCATTTCTCGAAACTTAGCTGTTCTTTGTCGATGGCAGATTTTATTATTCTGAATCCCGCAGATTTGAGGGAGAACATGAATTCCCCTTCGTTCAGCGCAGCAACGTGAGTATTATCTCTCTTCCTTTCAAGTTTGTTCAGCAGATCGCCCTTGTCCGTATCTGGAACCAGCATGTCGCTGATCGCAAGAATTCCATCCTCATTCAGCAACTCTCTAGACTTCTTGAAGAACAACTCTTTGTTATCAAAATGGTGCAGAGCCCTCCTGTTCGTTATTGCGTCGAATTTCAGGAAGGTGCTATAAGAGTAATAATCCGACTTTTCAAATTCCACGTTTTCAATCTTGTTAGAAGTAATCAGTTTCTTTGCTTCATTCAACATTGCTTCGGTCAAATCCAGGGCCACAACGTGCTCACTTCTCTTTGAGAGTTCAAACGCAACAAAACCGGTTCCGGTAGCTACATCCAATGCTCTTCCAATCCGCTCGGGCAGGAGGCTCATCAAAATTCTAAGGTCGTTGCCAGACCTATGGGAATCGCTCTTAGAG
>JAKBNO010000098.1 GCA_021831005.1 Thermoplasmata archaeon | reverse complement strand
TTTTCTTTGTGGTTATGAGTATAGCGCCTGCGATAAGAGCTACAATCGCAATAACAAGCATTCCGTACCAGTGGATGAAGTAACGTGCGTGAATTCCGAAATCGGTTTGGAGATTCTTATCGGTCAAAAGGATGATTACTGCCACCACGAATGCTACTATGAACAGAGCCCCTTCTGTTCTGAAATTACGGGAGCCCTTTTCGGTTTCTGGCATGCCTTCTCATTCAAATATTCCTATTTATAGGTTTCCTGATATTCTTAAGTCCAGTAAAAGATATCGAGGACGGAACGAAAAAACAGGTGTAGGATTGCTCTAAGAAGCTTACCTACCTTTCATCCCTGACTCTGTTACCTATTCTAATATCTTCTATGAATCATTCAAACTCGTTTCTTATGGGCTTAAGTCTTTGTTGCCGGCAAGATAAATCTTCTTAATTCTAGGTAAGTTCACGAGAGTCGTCTCGCATGTAGATGATACCTTTTCTTGTGACGTAGCATTTGCCGCACTTAAGGCATACAACATTCTCTCCTTCTCTTTTCATTGCACTTCCACAGAAATTACAACTTAGAACCTCTATGATGTTGGTACGCTCACGAAAACATTTCTCCCTCTCACTCTTTAGGAATACAAAGATGTCTGGATACAACCTTGCAAAATTCAACGCCTTCGACAGGAACAGCTCTGCATCGGTCAACCTTTCTAGATCTAACACGCCTGCTCTCTTTTCCACCAGTCTGTTGTGTAAGATTCCCGCTCCAATCATCTTATCTATTCTGCAACCACCTGGAACACTACCGAGGATGTCTCTGTAGTTCAAGAAGTATATACTGCTGCGTCCAGCTCCATCCCGGACTTCCTGAGTGCACCTACTGAACATGTTTATTTCAATCTTCTTTGAAGATGCAAAATTCTTTAGCATGCTAAGTGCAAAGACGGGAGAACTAACATTGTTCACGTTGAATAGGAAAGTCCCGCCCTTTCTCAACTTGTTTGCCAGCAAATCCAAAAATTCGAGTGTTGGATAGTGATGCATAACTCGTAACGACAACATGAAGTCCACTGATCCGTCCATGATGGGAGGATTCCTTGCGTCTGCTAGGACAAAGAGTACCCTATTTCCATCGAGAGACCTGACTGCTCTTTCCATATTCCTTTCAGAATACTCCACAAGGACCACGTACTTGAAATGCTCAAGAAGGACGTTGGTCATTCTTCCATACCCTCCTCCCAAGTCCACCGCAATGTGTCCATCCACCAAATTTCTAGAGATCAGCTTCCTTTCAAGTAGATCCTCGTGCCCTTCCTTAATGGTAAACTCGAATGACTCGTAATCAGGGATCTTCTCTTTTCCCACTTTATCAACAAAAGGAAACGAGTTTAAAACGATTTCTTCACCAACGTTTATTAGGCTAGTTCGTTTCATTTTCTCGTGGATCAGAGTCTCGATGAGTACTACGATAACTTGGATAGAGTCTTCTCAGAAGCAGCCTCGATCTATGATGAAAAAATTCAGTCAAATTTTATAAACGTTGGAATTAGGGAGAAGGAAGTGGAATCTGTTGTACTTCGTTATAAGAACGGGTGGGAAGTGCTAGAGATTGGATGTGGAACTGGAGAAGAGGCCAGAAAAGTGATGGAATCCACAGGGTGCAACCTCACTTGCGTAGATATCTCAAAGGGAATGATTGATTTTGCTTCTTCCAAGATGAAACAACTTGGCTTGGAGGACAGATTTCGAGGCATAAGGATGCCTGCCTCTTCCATAGGTTCGATTAGTGGAACGTTCCAGATTATATATTCGTTTAACGGTGCCTTAAACAACGAGCCTCGACTACTCACATTTTTCAATTCGCTGAAAGATGTAATGGTAATTGGAGGTTTTTTTATTGTGAGTATAAGAAATAGATTTTCACTCGGTGAGATTCTCGCTGATCTTGCGCGCTTCAAATTTAGTAATCTTTTCAACAGGTTTAGTGGAGAAATGATCGTGGAAGTCGTTGGCAACGGAATAAAATCACATTACTTCTACGATTCGGAATTCATGAAACTGGTTCCGCCCTGCTTTAAGCTAAAACAAATGCGTGGTCTGGGAATTTTTGTTATTCCATCGTATTACGAAAGGATAAACTCAGAAAGTGCGCGTTCCTTTTTAAAAAGGCTAGAAACAGCCTTTACTGATTTGCCCTTGTTCAAACATCTCGGAGATGAGACTCTATTTGTCTTCCAAAAAGTCTAGTAACTTCGACCTTAAGATAACGATTGCGGGGCCATACCAAAGAGATCTCAAGCTAAACTATGTTACAAAGAATGAAAGGATCGTAGTTATACCCACTGGAGGTTGGATAGAGGAACTGAGGCTCTTTCCCTATGCAAGAATGAACTCAACCACTTTGAAGGCTTCTTTTGACGGGGTCAAGGATTATGCAAAGTTGTTTGTCGATAAATACGGTCAGGAACACTTTGATAGATACTTCAATGGTTGCAATGAGGTTGTATTGTTTGAACAAGTTGAAGACGAGCCTAGATACGACAGCCAAATACTGGGTGCGGTTTTTGATAGAACTATTGACAAGTATCTTGCTGAGACAAATTCAAACTGGGTTCAAAAGTACATGAGAGAACAAACAGCCAGAGTTCTTGACAGGTATGCGAGAGATGACAATTCAATCCTGGATCTAGGTTGCGGTCCTGATTCCGAAACATTGAGAATTCAAAGGAGAGTAGATGTGACGGAGATTGATGTGTCAGAGATTGCACTCAAGAGGTCGAGAGAGATTCACGAGAAAGACGGAAACAACATTCGTTGGATCCTGCAAAAAAATAATAGTGAGTTTCATGGGGTCTATGACATAGTCTTTTCAAGTTATGGATATCTGAATATTGAAAGCCTGCCCGCTATAGCTCGTATTCTCGACGATGATCTTAAAGTTGGTGGCTTCTTCATTGGTTCATTCATGAACAGATATGGCATGCTAGACCTATTGTTGAGTTTATTTCAGAATAGAGGAAAGTACATTAGGGAAAGAGTTGCAGGGTGGTTGACAGTGAACGACAGTAGATACAACACGATCTCATTCCCGAGAACGCCAGACTTTTTCGACAAACTGAAAGGGATGAGAAACCAATACAAGAGAGGGGTATGTTCCATTCTTCCACCCTACACTTATAAACGTCTGATTGGATTAGCAGAGAGATTGAGGTTTGTGCGATTCTTAGATGAGTTGGTTGGAGGCTTCCCCCTGATTTGGGCGGTGTCTGACTATGTGATTTTTGTCTATAAGAAGACGGGTCCGGTCACGTTCGAATGATAAAGCAAATATGTTCGACAAAGGTTAATAGCTCTCTTCGTGTCGCATTTTAGCGTGGTTCCAGTGGTTATTACATCGCACCGAATACTAACTGTATTGCGCGATTACGTGCACTGCACATTAATCAATTCGCTAGGAAGTGCGTGTTGAAGGAGCATACAATCGATCGTCAAAGGATGAAATTCTATTCCCTGATAGTAATAGCCATACTACTTTTCGTGGTAGCCTTCTCTCTTTCCGTAAACGTCCCCCCGCAGCAACTGGAACAATATTCTTTTAATGGCGGTGACCTCAGCATCACCCCGTCAGTTCTCTATATCCACAACTTCCTGTGGTACAGTCCATCAGCCTTTGCCTCGGTTACTCTCAAGAGTGTTCAAAGCGTCGTTCAGGTATCGGTGACCGAGGTGAATTCTACCCATCTGTCCGTATTCACCAGGACATTCCACAACGTGTCCTATTTCTCATTCTATTTCAGTCTTCACCCGAACAAGACTTTTCAAACTGAGAATTTCTTCGTGACGATAGGCAGCCAGATCATTACAGTTTCAATTGCTGTGAAGCCATCTCCCCTGCCACTTATCGGAGAGCTTTCACTCTTGTCCTCATTTATTCTGTTCCTTACAGGAGTCTACTTAGCTCCCTTCAAGTCCAGACTGTGGACCATACCAGTAGCTGTTTCATTCCTGGTTCTTTCGGCATTTCTAGGACATAGGTTCGACATGTTCTTCATGATTACTGGTGGATTTCACATTCTTTCAGGAGCCAATCCATTCATTCAATCTCACAACATCCCGGGGGAGCTGAAGTGGACGTATCCTCCCTATTACTTGATCTGGTCTGTCATTGCGGATTGGCTGTCTGGAGCCATCACCCATACTGCAATTCCCACATCCCACTCGCTCATTTTCCCAGGTTTGAGCTTCAACTACTACGAGGCTTGGATGGCATTTGTTCCCCGGTCGTTGCCGGTATACTACCTTCTTGCGAAGCTTCCAATGGTCATCTCTGTACTCGCTATTTATTATATCCTTCTCAAGAAATTCAATCTACCATACAACCTCACAAAGATATGGTTGCTGAGTCCTTTTGTGATGTTGATTGGAGTGGTATGGGGACAACTGGACATTATTGCGTCAGTATTTCTCCTTCTGTCCGTGTTTTACTTTCAGAAGGGGAGGAGTGATCTGGCCGTTCTTGCGTCTGTTTTGGGATTCTGGATTAAGATCTTCCCAATTTTCATTTTCCCCCTTATCCTGATAGAAAGCAAGAACAGAATAAGAGACCTTGGAATTGCGGTCCTGTCATCCCTGCCTGCGCTCTTCATCTACCTCTATACGGGGAATTTTGTCAAAGATCTCGAGACTCTCGTTTATAGCAGATCGACAAACACTTTTAATGGGGTGTTCAACGCCCAGGGATTGACGTGGCAGATAATTGTTTCAAAATTGGGAATCGTTCATTTTCCATCCATCTTCCTTTACACATTTCTTCCATTCCTAGTCATTATCTCAATTGTCTACTACCTTAGGAGGGGAAACATAGTGAATTACCTAATCGTGGAATTCATGTTCTTCTTCCTAACCTACAATTTTGTTGATCCTCAGTACTTCATAGTCCTTATTCCACTCTTCCTGATAAACAGGGACCTTTGGAATTACGTAGTCTTCTCAGTATACCCGTTCTTATTCATACTGCTGAACTACTCATTCGCTTACTTCATAGTTCCCAGCCTATCCTTGAGCTACTTCGCTTCTTCTCTGGGTCAACAGGAAGCACTCAGGACTTGGATAACGTCATCCAACCTATTCATACTCCCTCTGGTTACAGCCTTCACACTGAGCGCAATAACGACAATTCTGATGGTGGCTCAGAAGAGGGAGTTCAGATTTGTAAGGAGAACCATCTTTGCCAAATAGCACTAAGCATTACTCCGGAGTCGCTTCTGTTCTCATGTAATTGTCGTTCAGAATTCTGTACTTTTCCGTATTGAAATAGCAGGTATGAAGGGAGAATATCGTGTTGAAAGAGCCTTCCCCATTTTGCGGATTTGACTTGCTTGTGATGATTGCCCTTATGTTTATCCATGTCGCCACAAAAACAAATGCCAGAAACTCGAGAGGATTGAATGACGGATCTTTTTGTGTGTCTTTAGCGATATTTACACGACCCTCTTCATTCAGCTTCCTCGAAATGATGCTAGACTGCATTATCAGACTCTTAAAGTAACGTTCACCCGAAATTGGAACCACGTGGATGGAATCCTTGACGGCAATGCTTTCCTTCAGATCTGCAAAATATGACGTTGCATATGCTTCGTCCATACAAAGGGACAGACAGAGATCGTTGAACTTGTATATTCTCCTGAAAATGAGAACCTCTAGAATTGAAATCCAAAGACGGTTATTCTTAGCGATCAAGAAGATGTCTATGTCGTCTTCCTCCCTTGGTTCATAGGATACGGACCCGCTTATTCCTATAAAAGAGGAATTTCCGACTTTTATTCGCGAAAAGAATTCCACTGCCTCCCTGATCTTTCTATCCCTTGCTGATTCCATTCAGGACACGCTCTCTTTGAATAGGTTGTGATACTGACTTAGTTCGGTCAGGTATCTAGGAATCAGGAGATTTTCCATACCTATCTTAGACACGCCCCAGCACCTGTTACCGAAATAGTAGGGCAACTCGACAATCTTTTTCTTCACATTGTTGGCTATTATAGGTACAAGAATCTTGTAGCCCCTCTGGTTTCCAAATAAATCGTACAGCTTTTCGTAGGGTACCTTAATGTTCGCGTTGATTGCAAAGAAGCCAGATATGGGATCCTTGAATTTTCTCGTCTGTGGAACTATCCGGTGACAAAGTGAGATTGCTAGTGAAGTGGCATATTCCCTGTACGGGTTCCTGTTATAGATTTGACTGCCGTGTACAAACCTGCTCATGACGGCAAAGTCTTGCCCCCTTTCAAGGCTGCTCACTATGTTTCCGATCATCTCTGGGGGATGTTGAAGATCTGCATCCATCACTATCTTGATCCCTCCCCTTGATTCCTTTAGCCCCCTCAGGTTAGATTTTAAGAGCCCCTCCCTTTGTGAATTTACTATTATCCTCACGTTCGGATTACTGAGAGAAATTTTTTCTAACAATTCTATCGTTCCGTCACTGCTGTTGTCATCAACTACAATAATCTCGTGCGGCCATTTTCCGACTACCTTCTTCACTCTGTCAACAAACTGCGATACATTCCCCCGCTCATTGAGGGTAGCAGTTATTACACTGAGAGAGAGACTGGAGTCCATCTCTAGAGACTTAAAGCGTGCTTAATAAATCTTTCCACACTAAAATATAAAAAAAGTCGTTTTCAGATTTTTGGAGAAGATATTATCAACTCTTTTTCAATCGATCGGGAGTGATAACCATTTCAAGAATCTATAACGAGACTTCTAAGTCAAAGGGGTACAGGATTCTGGTTGATAGACTCTGGCCAAGAGGTATCACAAAAGAGAAACTTAAACTGGATAAGTGGATGAAGGAAATTGCACCCACGGATGAACTGAGAAAAATGGTATTTGCATGATCCTGAAAAGTGGGATGAATTCAAGAGAAGATATTTCAAGGAACTTGACAAGAACCCACTCACTGATGAGTTGCTTGATTTGTGCAAAAAGAATGATGTAATATTTCTCTACTCCAGCAAAGTCGAGGACATCAATAATGCAGTCGCCTTGAAACTGTATGTTGAAAAGTTACTCTGAAGTGTAGGACGCCGTAATAGAAACCTTTTGCACCATACGCAATTCTTCTGGATTCGGATGATGTGATCTTAGTTTCTGACCAGAGCCTGAAGAGATGGAGCGGCAAAGTGCTCTTCAATTTTGACCTGGAAAGAGAATATGGCGACAAAGACATTGATTGAATTCTGCCCGACCGTTGGAAATAACCTGTAACAATTGAAGGAAACGGATTGCCAGCTGATACTACAGGTCACAGATAGAGTGAAAATTACAACTACAAATTCAGTGACTGTCTTGCTCTGTTGATTTACTCTTGGCTGGGGATGCAAGCAAACACTTAGTTCTGCTTCGTTTTTGACGCCTACTAATCTTATGGAAACAGGAATGCATATTTTCTTAGAGTGACAGAAGTTCCGGGGGAAGGGAATAGTGTTAAAAAGCAGCTACTACAACGGTAAGATTTTTTAATCTTGCTTAAGTTAGCAGTCATGCGTATAATAATTCACGAAAGGACTGGACCATATAGGGTAAAGATCGGGGACATTGAAGGTGCGGAAAAAGTGGATTCTAACTCCAAGCTATTGGAATTTGAAGTCGAATTCTGTGGATGTGGTCTTTCTAACAACAAACCATTTTGTGATGGGAGCCATGAAATAACGGAAGATGAAGACCTTTCCACGGTCTATGCCTATGACGAGAATCATCAGAGGATAGTTGCAAGCAAGTTCTACAGGCCGAATGAGAAACT
>JAKBNO010000082.1 GCA_021831005.1 Thermoplasmata archaeon | reverse complement strand
CTGCCACCTACCCAACTTTTCCGATATTAGTTTCTGAGTTAATGATTTTATTGTATTTCTTGGCTACTGACTTAGCTTTTTCGTGGTCATTCCCTATCAAATGCATGAAGCGTTGCATGAAGTCCAGGTTGTGAACCGTTACCAAATATTGGAATGATGGATCTTCATTCTTATGCAGCTCCCTCAGTTTTGTCTTGCTGTAATAGGTGCAGGTTTCGCATGAACATCCAAGTTCAATTGGGCCATGATCGTAAGAATGTTTTGCGTTTTTGAGGTTTACGGGCCCGTCACCAGTCAGAGCAAATCCATGCCTCGCGTTCCTTGTAGGATAGGTGGAGTCGAACACACCGATTCCTGCCTCAGAATATTCCAATATTGAGATGGGGTCTCCAACTCCCATGAGATATACCGGGAATTCTTTCGGTATCAGCGGCAAGGTTTTGGTTAGAACAAGATCTGTCAGTTCTTTGGGTTCCCCGATCTTCAATCCCCCCAACGCAAATCCATCGAATTCCAGCGATGTCATCAGATCTGCACTTTCCCTCCTCAGGTCCGCATCGAATCCACCCTGGATTATTCCAAATCTCTTTTGTCCTGGTTCCTTGAAAGCAGAAAATTTCTTTCCCCATTCATAAGTTCTTAACACAGACTCCGAATACCTCTTCTTGTCCTCGCCATAGGGTGGGCAATCATCCAGCATCATAGCCACATCTGACCTTATCTTACTCTGTATCTCTGAACTGATCTCTGGGGTCACCTTCACTGATTTACCCGACTTTCTGTCCTTAAACAGGATCCCGTCTTTCTCAATCTTCACAAGCTCTTCTCTCAGTATCTGAAATCCTCCCGAGTCTGTGAAATAGCTCCCTTTGAAACCCGTATAACCATTGATTCCATTTGTCTTCTCGAGTGTTTCCAGTCCTGGTGAAATTGTCAGGTGTACCGAATTGGAAATGAGCACTTTTATTCCCATTTCGTTGATCTTCTGCATCGGAACTGCCTTTACAAAACCTCGAGTCGCAACTGGAAGGAATATGGGGAGCTCCACTCTTCCCCTTGAGAGACTAAGTTCCGTAATGAATTGCACTTATTCTTTATCCTCTCTTGATAAAATACCTTTACATCTGTGCTTTTTCCGAGTAGCACCGTTCACAGTAATAGTTGCTTCCCTTGTAGATTAGGTTTTCTGAAAACTCGTTGCAGGAATCACACACTCCGTGTATCCCTTTGACAATCCCCTGGTTCTCCTTGTCGAGAATTCCCCTTGTTATCTCTATCAGACCCGGCGATATTCTGACGATATCATTTTCCGTAAGGATGCCCGCAATTTCGGTACCGATCATAACAGGGATCCTTCTTATTTTCTTCTTCCACATCAATTCTGCGGCTGCCTCTAAGGGGCTATCTCCATCCAGTAGGACTAGCGGTGAACTCATTATTTCCTTGAGCTTTATATTGCCAGGCAGAAGCCCCTTCGCCGCTATCTTGGTGACCATATCTCTTTCTGTAACTATCCCTATGATCTTTTCTCCCTCCTCGATTAGTAGTGAACTTATACCCTTGTTGGACATAATTCTTGCACCCTCTTCTGCAGATAGAGAAGATTTGACCCTTATCGGATTTCTTGACATCACTTCCGACACGCGAATCAGTGTCACTCAATCACTTCCAGCAGTTTTTCCTTGCCCTCTGTGATCGTAAAGGGCTTAGCTACCCTAAGGAGATTTTCCATTATTTCGACCCTGTTCTCCATGTACTTTTTCAATTTTTTAGGGTCACCCTTGCCGAGCTCCAGCATCTTTCCGGCATCTATGTACAGGTAGGCCTCCATCTTTACCTTGAATGACACTTCAGAATCCATTTTCCCCAGGTCTACCTTTTTCATGATTAAATAACAACTGGTTGCAATAATAGTTTTTCCCTTCATTTTATGGAAAGATTTTATTACAAATTTGATTATTAAATTGAAATGCTGCATCTGGGGTGCTCTGGATTCCAATACTCAGACTGGAAGGAGACGTTCTATCCTAAGGGGATGGACGAGAGCAAGTATCTTATGTACTATTACAAATTTTTCAATACGGTCGAGATAGATTCCACATACTATTCCTTCCCGGGAGAAAAGACGATCAACTCCTGGATATCCAAGGTCCAAGGGAAGGAAGATTTCCTCTATTCCCTGAAATTTCCTAAGGAAGTCACTCACGACCCAGATGGAATTACGGAGAAGTCGATACAGACAGCCAGGGATTTTGTGAGCAAGGTCATTTTGCCTATCAAGAATTCTGGAATGTTTGGCAGTGCGCTCCTGCAGATGTCGCCTTTCCTAGATCCAATGAAGAACGGAGAGATTCTTGGAAAACTTGAAGATCTCTTCACTTCGATCTATTCCAATTATCGAATTGCCATCGAGGTGAGGAACAGAAGTTTCCTCGACACCTCCGTCCTGCCATCTTTCTTGAGTATACTCAAGAAATTCAACGTCGCCTTGGTGAGTGTAGACTCTCCAGGACTCCCGTATTTCTACTATCCCACATCGACATTTTCCTATATTAGGTTCCACGGACGGAATGCTGATCTCTGGTTCGGAAAGGGGGAGCTCAAAGGAAGGTTGAACAAATATGACTATCTTTATTCAGAGCAGGAATTGTCACCTTGGGTTGATAGAGTGAGGGGAATGGGTGAGGATGTGTTCATCTATTTCAACAACCATGCACAGGCCAAAGCAGCAGTTAATGCCGCAGAATTCCAGAAGTTGATGGGAATCAAGATAGTCAGGAAGGAGAGCCAGACGAATCTGAATGCCTTTTAAATATCCCGGAAATATCTCTCTGAAATGAAACCTTACCAGAAGTTCGATGGCCTTGCAATTGGCAAGATGGATAGTTACCTTTCTAGTCATGGTCTAGAAAAAAGCTATAGGACTTACAGGCCCCAGAAGAACTTTGGTGATATTTCCTTCGATTTTCAAAGGACCAGTTTGAAGTTTGATCAGAAGGAGATGGAGTCTCTTAGCGATGACTATCTCACATTCTCAGCCGTTGGAAAGTTTGTCAATGTCAGTTTCAACGACCAGCAATTTTCACGTGCCTCCCTTGAGAATGGAATGAGCGGGGAATTATTCCTCTTTGATAGGAAGAACGAGAGAATACTCGTAGAGCATACGAGCGCTAATCCCACTGGCCCCCTTCATATAGGCAGAGTGAGGAATTCCATCATCGGTGACACCCTTTCTAGGATCCTTACAAAGTATGGACACAACGTTACAACGGAATACTATGTGAATGACATTGGAACGCAAGTGGAGGCCCTGCTTCTGGGTACAGAACTTTTCGGCTCTGAGAACTATACGGAGTCATACCGAAAGGTGTACGAAAATTTCGACAAGTACAAGGAGAAAGTTGAGGAATACATGGTGAGGGCGGAGTCTGGAGACTCCAACTTCCTAGAAGATTCGACTGCGAGGTTGAGAGTTTTCCTGAAGGACGTCTTGGTGGACCTAGAGAGGCTATCAATCAAATTCGACTTTTTCATTTGGGAGAGCGAGTTCATTCTAAACGGTGCAGTGAAGGATGTCATAGTAAAACTGACTCCACTGCTGAAGGATGACAATGGTGCGAAATATCTGGAATCTAAAGATGGAAAGATGTACCTGTTAAGATCAAACGGTACTTCTGTCTATTTTACTAGAGACATCGCTCACCATCTCAAGAAATCGGCTGAGTTTGACTATGCAATAAATGTCTTGGGAGAGGACCACAAGGCATACCACAAGAAAATACTGTTCGCCATGGAAATACTGAAAATCAAGAACGTCGGAGGGGTCGTCTTTTATTCATACATAACGACCAAAGAAGGCAAGATGAGCACACGGAAGGGAAATGTCGTATATACTAGGGACCTTATTGACGAGGCAATAGAGATAGCGAAGGGAGAGATCAACAGGAGAAGGACAGATCTAACGGAGGAGGAGATAAGGGAGATCTCTAACAAGATTGGGGTTGCAGCAGTGAGATACAACATTGTCAAGTTCTCCCCTGACAAACCCATAACCTTCGACTGGGATGAGGCCCTCAATTTTGATGGGGATGCGGCACCATTTGTGATGTACTCTTACGCAAGGGCCAGGTCCATACTTTCCAAACTCGGCGAGAAATCGGAAATTGGATGGAAATTCAACGAGGCAGAGAGCAAATTCCTTAGAGAAATTTCAAGATACCCTGAGGTTGTTGAGGATGCCGTCAAGCATTCCAGACCAGACAAGATAGCCAGGTATTCTTACGAACTGGCCGGTGCGTTCAACCAGTTTTACAGGGACTGCCCCGTTTTAGACAGCGGCGAGAATCTCCAGAAAAGAGTGGAAATAGTAAAGGTGTTCTCGAAAACGATGGAAGAATTGTTTCAGATGCTTGGAATCCAAGCATCTGATAAAATATGAAAAGAAAAAAAATTAGACTTTGAGCTGTTTCTTTGGCGGCTTCTGTTCCCTAGGTCTCTTCCTTCTTACAGTAACATCATAGTAGATGAATGATAGGACACCTATCGCAACGACTATACCACCGATCAGTGCGGGTAGCTTCCATGCGGCTTGTGCCACAGATACTGCTTTCGTTACCGATGCATTGGTGTTGAAGAAGCTTGGTTCGTTGAGTGCGTGGACTGTCAGGACCATGGAGTAGCTTCCGGAATTCGGAGGCACGAAGGATACTGAAACGTTAGTAGTCTGATTGGAGGAGAGGTTTGTGAAAGTCTCGTTCTTGACGACCTTGCTACCTATCTTGATCGTTATGTAGTAAGAATTCGCCGTCTCGAGTCCAACATTCTTCAGGAAGAATTTCAGGACAGACGAGGAACCTTCGACATAACTACTAGGATATGTGACGTTCGTTATTTCTATCTCTGGTCCCACAGCTTCCACACTTAGACTATTTGATATCGAAGCACTGTTGTTGGATTGGTCAGTTGCTTTCAGTCTTATGCTGAACTTTCCGTAGTTGATGAAATCGACCTTCAGAGTAGAGTTGTTTGACGATGAGCTGTAGACCTTGTAATCGACGTTCGGTTTTGCCACGGTACCGTTTGAAAATGTTATATTCCAAGTATAGGAAACGATGTGCCCTCCATTCGGTGCGAAAGTGCTCGAGCCGTCAAGCGTTACGTTTTGCCCCTGCTTGATCGAACTGGTTAACTTTCCGCTTGTAGCGTTCTCAATCTTGAGGGAAACGACTGGTGGAGTCGTATCGTTCACGTGAACCATAAGGGTTACGTTGAAGCTGTTTCCAACGCCATTCATTACGGTCGCATTTGCATATTCAAATGCAGATCCAAAGGTTGGAGTGCTGAAAGTGTGTGATACGTTCGTTCCAGTTTCCCTGGTTCCGTTGATGTCCCAGTTCACTGAAAGAGGTATTCCTGTAGACTTTCCAGACGGCAGTGGATCCTTGGAATTCACGGAGTTGAAGTAGACCGTTTCGGTCTGGTTCACGTACAACACATACGTGTTTGCTGAAGTTGTCGTCTCGTTGAACCTTACTCCCCCATTTTGTATAGCCCTCAGGTTGAACTGAGGACTCAGGGAGTCGCCGAATATGGTGAAATTCGTTTCATTTGTGACACCATTCGAGCCCACAACCTTGAGTGAGACCGAATGAGAACCGTTTGAAAAAGTGTGAGTGACGTTATATCCGTACAGAGTGGTCACGTTTCCGATATTCCACGTGAAGTTCATTTGCTGATAATTGTCCATGCCGAGAACAGTGTCATAAGGAATCTTGCTGGCATTGAGTGTGACCGTCTTCCCGACTGGTACTACAAGAGTGAAGTTGGAAGAAGTGTTTGAAGAAATTGTTGACTCAAACGAACCGCTCCACGTTGCTGATATCTGAGACATTCTCAGTTCTGGTTTAGCTGTAGGAGCAATCTTGATCGTCAGGAAACCGTTGAATGTGCTGTTTGTGATCTTAATCACTCCCGAGTATCCCGAAACGGTTGCAAGACTCGTGCTTACGACGTTCGCCCTCTGGTAAGATGACGGAATGCTAAGTTCCGAGACGTAAGTTGTCGCAGTTGTGTTGCTGTTGTCTTTGTTCACGAACACCCTGATGCTGGCTGTGCTCGTTGCAGTGACCTTTGACTGGCTGTAAGTAGCTGTGTAGTTGAACTTGTATGTTCCAGAAGACGCTGTGAATGTGGTGTGTGATCCAGTTGTGTTGTAGGAATAATTGTTGTAGAGTACTGTGCTTGCAGTGTTGTAAGGAACGGTAACATTGAGTATCGCCCACAGATCCCCTGCATTGAGTCCGTTCAGGTGCAGCTGATCGTATAGTGATCCTGCATCGGAATAAGGAAGGAAGGGAAGTGTTGTGGCATTTGTCAACGTGACTCCTCCGCTGATTGTAACGTTCTGGAAGTTAGAGCTGAATGAGATTAACTGTAGCTCCTGTACGTTGGATGGTGTCAGTGCGACTGCCTGAAAAGTTGGTGATCCACCTGATGTGGTTGTTACGGACAATACCGTTGGAAGATAGCCTGGTGAAGATATTACTAGACTGTATGTTCCGGCAGCCAACGATAGGTAATAGTATCCATTCGTGAAATCATCGGCTGCAAGTAGAGCGCCGTTCTGATAGATGGACACTTCGACTATATTAACTGAGGTGCCGCTCGTCGAGGATACTGTTCCCTGAACGTCCTGTGAAGCCGAGACATTTGCGACCACGCTGTTATTGGTCTTGCTTGAAGAGATGCCTGTTAGCTCCTCGGAGTAGAATGCAGTGGATGTCGAGCTGTAAAGTACGGTCAGAATCTGTGTTCCGGATATGCTCGTCGCTGTGTAACCTGAATTTGGATTAGACGCATTTGCTTTGGTTGCACTTATCTGAAGTCCGTTTGGCAACGAAAGGTATACGGAAGTGATTTGTGATGATGTCACTCCCTTCACAGTTATGTACACATTCGCATCCGCCTTGGAATATCCTACACTCATGCTTTTCAGCACAGAGCTTCCGACGTATGCAGTTCCGTTGTCCTTCACGCTTACGCTCTCGTGTGTGGAATTGTACACTATTGAAGATGATGTAACGATCTGGCTAGGAATGTAAAGTATGTAATTTCCGGGATATACCTGGAATGCTACATTGGGACTCGATGTGCTGCTGTTCACTAAGACTCCATTAGCACTCTCCAGTTGGACCTTAACTCCGCTTGCCGGGGCCAATCCATTCCCCAGCACCGTAAAACTAAATGTTACCTTATCCGTTCCTTGTACCTGGCCTAGTGCTGCTCCCAAGAGTCCTCCCATCACCAAAATAGTGATGACGAACAGAGCTGTTGTTTTTGCTGTCTTCTTAAGCATCTTGGCATTACCCCCTAAAGATAGCAGGTAATTACAATTACTATTAAACAGTTGTTATGATTTATCCTCGCTGGGAAACTATTATTTAATGAATTTTATTTATTATTTTGACAATATATCGATAACCATTAAATTCAAGGTTGTCCTGCCCCACATCGTGAGTAGATTCAGATTGGTAATAGCATTCGTGTTTCTGTTCCTCATATTCTCTGTGGCCGGACTCGTGATAGGTTATCTGGTTGGTAATGCCTTGGGATGGTTGATGCTATTCGTTGCATTCGCTGCTGTCATGAATCTTGTTTCTTACTTTTTCTCATACAGGATAGTGATGTGGAGTTATCACGCCAAGGAGATCGACGAAAAAGACGATCCGAGATTGTTCGCGATGGTGAGGGATGTTGCTCAGAATGCCAACGTCCCTTTCCCGAAGATCGCTATTGCGGATCTTCCAGTACCTAATGCATTTGCTACAGGTAGGAGCAAGAAGAAGGCATACATAGTCTTCACCAGGGTTTAAACTGTTACCAC
>JAKBNO010000110.1 GCA_021831005.1 Thermoplasmata archaeon | reverse complement strand
GGGGTTCGGGGGATACCGATTTCAAACTATCTGTCCCTGATACAGGACGAAATACAGGCAATGACAAGCTAGATAGAGGCAGATCTCATATAATACAAGTTGGGATTCGGAGGCGCAGGTTTGACAGGCTCTGATATTCATGGAATTGGCTATCTAATGTTGGTCCACCAAAGCCTTGTTATCAAGAGTTAGGGGTTTGGGGGAAGTCCGTGTATCTCGATGCCAAGGCATTGGAGTTTTACTGCTTCCCAAACTCCTAACAATAACATAAATATGAAGTCCCAATCCCTCAGTAAATGGTATTGGTCAGGTTTGATGAAAAGAAACTAACGGATTTCTCCGGTCTGTCTAAGGATCAGTTGTTGAAAGTTCCGTGGCTCCTCGGTGGAGAAGCAAGGGAGGATGGGGGAGACTTGGTCATGGAGTTCAATCCGGATAGGCCCGACCTGTACTCGGTCCAGGGAATAATGAGGGCAATTCGGACATTTGAAGGTATTGAAAAGTTCTCAAACCAAACTGTCCGAAACGAAAATCTTGTCGTGAACTCTTTTCCGCCAAAGTACAGACCCTATTTCACTGTGGGAATAGTAAGGGGCTGCAAGATCAAGAATATGATCCCTGAAATCATAGATTACCAGGAAAAGATACACCTGACTATTGGAAGAAACAGGAGGCTGTCTTCCATCGGACTCCACGATCTCAAGAAGGTAAAATTTCCCATTTCATACAAAGAAGTGACAAGAGAAGAGAGATTCGTTCCCCTTGGGGAAACCGAAGAAGTGCAGATTGCCGAATTCATGAAAAATCACCCGAAAGCCCTTGATTATGGAGACCTGGTCCCAGAAAAAATACCTGGAATTATAGACGCAGATGGCAAAATAATATCGCTCCCTCCTATACTCAACTCTGCAGTCACTACTGTAACCGAAGAAACGGAAGACCTGCTAGTGGACGTTGAGGGCACAAACCTGAATGCAGTGGAGAGAACGATGATACTTATGTTGACCGCCCTTTCATATCCTTCTGGTACCATATCGACTCTAATGTTGAATGGAGTGGTGGCACCCAGGCTAGAGTATCAGGTGAAAGAAATTTCCAGAAAATCGGTAAAGAACTTACTTGGCTACGACCTTCCAGAGGAACAGATGGCCTCTTCTCTGATCAAGATGGGATACGGGTTCAATGAAGGGAAGGCGAAAGTTCCACTTTACAGGACTGACATAATAGCACCTGTGGACATACTGGAAGACGTATTCAAGGGACTTGGTTACGAAAATGTCAGGAGAATGAAGGAAGGTTTCGTGAGTTACGGAAAGGCAAATTCTCTTAGATCTATGGAGAGCAAGCTGAGGGAGCTTATGGTCGGTTATGACCTCAACGAAACGGTGAGCAGCGTTCTGGTCAACAGCAAGTACAATTCCATATATGGCTTCGGGGATACAAGAACTGACATCTCGAATCCGGTGAGTCAGGAGCAGGATTCCATCAGGACCAGAATGTCGCCTTCACTTATGCAGACTTTCAAGAACAATTTTAGACATCCCTATCCCCAGAGGATATTCGAAATCGGCAGTGTGTTCATCGATGGCAGAGAGAAAGACGTTCTCGGGATAGGAATAGCTGACAAGGCAGCTTCTTTTTCCGGAATCAAAGGTATTTTTATCGGTATTCTGGAGGATCTTGGAATTGAGAAATACGAAATTACGAGAGACGAACAGCCAATGTTCGTTCCCGGGAGAATAGCTGGAATTTCCATTCCTGACAAGAAAATTGGGTTCTTCGGAGAAGTTCATCCGAGAATCCTGAAGAGCACGGGAATAAAGATGCCAGTTGCATTGGGAGAACTGGATATCCAAGAGGTAGTCTCTTGATACCTGACAGGATCCCCAGCGTTCCCGATTCGAAGGAGATCATCGAACGGTGTTTCAAAGACATCAAGAAAGTTCAGAATATGTATTTGCCCAGCTTCCTTAGCAAACTGAAATCTATTTCCATACAGAAGATCAAGCTGATGGAAGCAACTGGAAAGAAGGCAATCGGAAGGGTGTACGACGGATTTCCAAAATTCGATGATCTTGACAGATTCGAGAGAGATGTGCTGTTCATCATGGTCAACGGCCGAGAGTACGAGAGATCACTCAACAATCTCAAGTGGGCAAATGGCAAGATAACCGAATTCGCAACGAACTCGATAAAGGGAATAAAGAGGGCTCCAAACCTGACCGTAATCGCAAGGTTCAGAACCGCTTTCTACGGTAGATTTTCATCGGTGATCGAAGACCTCGACGAGTCCCTCGTCTTCCTCAGGGAATCGAGGGAAGCACTGAAGAAAGTTCCACAGGTGAGCAGGCAGATGAGGATTGTCATAATCGCAGGTTTCCCAAATGTGGGGAAATCATCTCTAATATCGAAGCTCACAAATCTTTCACCTGAAATAGCCGATTACCCGTTCACGACCAAGCAAATCAATGTTGGGATGATGAAGATGGGTAACGGAATCTACGAAGTGCTGGATGTGCCTGGACTTCTTAACAGGAAGGACCACAACGCTATAGAGAGAGTGGCGCTCGCAGCTATAAACAATATCGGCGACGTTGTAGTCTGCATGCTCGATCCATCGGAAGAATGCGGCTACAGGTTGGAAGACCAGAAGAAACTTTGCGATTCAATAAAAGAACTTGGGAAAAATGTTCTCGTTGTTGAGAACAAGATGGATCTGGAAATAGTTGAAAGTGACAATCTTAAGATATCGTGCTCAACGGGAGAGGGCATTGAAGAATTGAAAAAGAGAATGGAGGCGAGCATTCGTGAAGGACAAGATAAGGGCGGTAGCGTCTTTCAACGCACTGGGGCATGAGGGGAAGGCAGAACTCAATTCGGTAATTTCGAAGACCATATCACTGTTCCCCGAAGAGCGAAAGAATCTGAAGACTCTGATGCCACTAATCAAGGAGATAGTGGACGAAGTGAATTCCCTTTCTGCGGAAGAAATGAAGGCAATTATTGAGAGGGATTTCCCGGAACTTCTTGCCACGACTTCAAAGGAGGAGGAGAAGAGATTACCGGACCTGCCAGACGTTGGCAAGGAAGGAGTGGTGATGAGGATGGCTCCTTCTGCCTCGGGACCTCTGCACATTGGTCACGCAAGGATGGCCATTCTGAACGACGAATACTTCAGGAGATATGGTGGAAAGCTGGTATTGAGGATTGAGGACACAAACCCAGCCAACAACGAACCAGAAGCGTACCAGATGATACAGGATGACCTGCACTGGCTGGATGTGAATTATACAGACCTGGTTATTCAGTCTAAGAGATTCGAACTCTACTACAGCGAGATGAAGAGTCTCGTTGAAATGGGAAAGGCCTATGTTGCAACTTCCCCGACAGAAGAATTCAAATCGAGAAAACAGCAGGGAATGCCCATAAAGGAAAGAGATGAGACGCCCGAAGAAAATTTGGAACGGTGGGACAAGATGGTCTCCGGCGAGTATGCGAAGGGAGAAGCATATGCTGTCGTCAAGACAGACCTGACCCATCCAAATCCAGCTATAAGAGATTTTATCGCGTTCAGGATTGTTGACACCCCCCACCCACTGGAAGGAGACAGGTACAGGGCTTATCCCATGATGAATTTCTCCGTGGCAGTGGACGATCACTACAACGGACTGACCCACGTCATAAGGGGAAAGGATCACACTGCGAACACGGAGAAACAGAAGTACATCTTCGGTTACAGAAACTGGAAACTCCCTTTCTATCTTCACTACGGCAAGGTTTCAATAGAGCACACGATCCTCAAGACATCTCTGATAAAGAAGGGGATAAGGAGCGGTGAGTTCACCGGATGGGACGATCCCAAGCTAGGAACTCTCGTTGCTCTAAAGAAGAGAGGATTCAGTCCCCTTGCTATCAGGAAATATTACGTTGAGTCCGGGATAGGTAGCGTTGATACCACGTTCTCATGGGAGATATTTTACTCGTTCAACAGGAAGATAATCGACAACACCTCTCCTAGGCACTTCTTCGTCAACCAACCGGTGTCCCTCAAATTTGAATTCGAGGGAAAGCTCAATGCTTCCATCCCACTGTATCCGCAGACCGGCAATTCTGCGACTCACGAGAAGAGAGAGTATTCAGTTGGGAAAGGATCTATCTCAATCACATCCCAGGACTACCAGAAATTCAAGGGCGAGTTGGTGAGACTAAAGGATCTTGGGTACTTCAAGATTGGAGACGAGAATATCGAGTACATTGGACAGGAAATACTGGAGGATGTACAAAAGTGGAATCCCGGTCGCCCTCTGGGAAAGGTTCCGATAATTCACTGGTTGTCAGGCAACGATGTGCCTTTCAAGGTAATCAAGCCAGACGGAACTTCTGAAGAAGGACTACTGGAGAAAGATGCACTCAGATTCACTGGGAAAGTGAACCAGTTTGAGAGATATGGTTACGTTAACGTGCTTAATGAAAAGGAAGGATACTTCACTCATCCCTGAGAGAATGCACTGAAAGTAGAGTGCCTTTTGAAGAAACAAAACAGAAAAGGATAGATTATTCTGAAGCTGACACCGAGACGAATGTCGGGAACCTCTTGAGGATTATGACGTCCCCAACAGCTCTTACCCATCTGTATGGGACTAGAACTGAAACGCCATCTTCCACTAGCCCATCATTTGTTCTTTCGACATAAAGTCCATAGATTGTTTGAGCGTCAAAATCGACGATAACGTCGTTGACTGTACCTAATCTGTATCCCCTATCGCTGAAAATATCAAGCCCAACGAGGTTGGTGACGTCTGTCTCCATATTGTATCCGTTAAATATTTATCGCGAGTATATAATCTTTCTAGCCTTGGCGGTATAACTTTGGTGTAGATTTCGCAGTTAGTAGACAAATTCCAATTGTCACTTTTTCTCAAACAACTGGAGGTAGTGAAATGGAAGTTCGGTGTCTTTTTTCAGTCTGTATCCTATGGATTCCATATCTGAAACTACTTCGTGTTTTTCGAGTTTTATGGAGGTAGGTGGACCGAATTCAAGGTCTTCCTTCACAAAATCTAGATGACCTATATGAATCGGCGATATCTCTCTTAGATTTTCCAGAGTCTTTTCCTTGCAGTTAAGGACCAGGTCGTGATAAACGTGTGCCATGAAAACTATATCAAAAGTCCCTTCGCTGTAGTTACAGAAATTCTGAATGATCGTTTTGATTCCCATCGAATTCAATGTACTGAATTCGTAATCATAATTGTCTATCACTGTGACTCTTGCCCCTCGTGCTGCAAATTTCTTGGCATAGAATCCGTCCGCACCCCCTACGTCCAGAACACCAATCTCATTCTCTATTCCCAGAAAATCCATAATCACTTCGTCATCTAAAGTGAACGGCCTCATCCCATGAAACCTGTGAATGTGTTGTTTATGATCATCCATTTCTCATCCATCTCTAAACGCAATCCGTCATTAAAACCATTTACCAATAATCCAAAAAGAGATTGAGAATAAAAGAAAAAAATAAAGGAAATCAAGATAGTAGAAAGAGAAATTATTGCTTTGGAGACTTCTTGATTGCAAGGAACCAGTCTTTGACTTGAAGGTTCTTGTCCTTCAATCGATCCTTTGCCGCCTGGAGCGTAGCGGGTTGGGGAACTATCACATCATCGCCTGCTTTCCAGTCTGCCGGTGTGGCGATCATGAAAGAGTCTGCGTACGTTAGGGAGTCGAGGACTCTCAGAATCTCACTTATGTTCCTTCCAGTGCTCGCTGGGTAGTAGATCAGAGCTCTAACCACTCCTTCTGGATCTATGAAGAATACGGCCCTCACAGTACTCGTGGCGTTTGCCCTCTCGTGTATGAGACCGTAGAGATGCGCGACGTTCATGTTCAAGTCTGCGATGACTGGGAACTTTACCTCAACACCATAAATCTTTTCCATCTGCAGCAACCATGCTATGTGGGAATATACCGAATCAATGCTCAGGCCCACGAGTTGTGCATTCCTCTGTTCAAATTCCTCGTACCTCCTTGCAAACTCTATGAACTCTGTGGTGCATACTGGAGTAAAGTCTGCGGGGTGAGAGAACAATACAACCCACTTTCCCTTGTAGTCCTTCAGAGATATCGGACCCTTGGAAGAGTTCGCCTGGAAGTCCGGAGCTCTGTCTCCAATCTTTGGTATCTGTGTAGTCACATTCGTTTCTGCTGTCATTGAGATTTTAGCGTGCCTAAAATTAAAAATCTTTTGTTTGCTTTATCGCAAAATCGTGACACCGTCCATGACTGAATTTTCTGATTTTCAACTCTTATTCAGACTATGATTTTCGTTAGATATTTCTGACTTCTTTTCCCAGTTCCGAATCGCTCGGTAGTAAATTATGGATCCAACGATCTGAAGGGCTCCTCCGACCAGCAATGGAGATGCAATGTATGTGTCCATCAGATAACCAGAAATGCCGGATGTTGTTTGCGAGCCCCTGGTTGCAATTCCCTGAAGACTGGATGCAGTACCGTAGTCCTCATTCCCGATTCCCCGGACGTTTATTGCGGTTCTCATGGGCATTCCCATGCCTGCAACTGCGCTTCTGATCGCATATAGAGAGAAGGCTATTGGAACGATTGGAGAAAGGGCCATTCCTATCAACAAGAGTCCCTGAAACAATCGGGTCACTGATGAGACTGTTATTGCCCTCACCCTTTCTGAGTTTAGATACCTTCCAGAGACGTATGAACCGAACGCAGTCGCTGCGTATGCCAGTGTGAAGATTTCTCCAATGTAAGAGATTGAGACGTGGAACCTTAGTTCGAACCAGAGTG
This sequence comes from Thermoplasmata archaeon, assembly GCA_021831005.1. Classification (GTDB taxonomy): domain Archaea; phylum Thermoplasmatota; class Thermoplasmata; order Thermoplasmatales. The sequence continues at coordinate 1,164 of JAKBNO010000110.1, read as the reverse complement.
TCAGCAGCGGGGAGAAAATACCGATCGCTGCTCCGTTTATTACGTTTGGGAACAGCACTCTGAGGAGGTATGAGAAACTCTCACCCTTCATGATCCTGCTCGTTTTCTTCGGTCTCTTTCTCTCCTTCAAGAAAAGGAGTGAAACGAACGAAACGAGGAGTATGAAAGAAGAGATTCCAAACAGGAAACGGAAGCTACCAGTTATCCCGAAGTACGGGTTGAGATATCCGTGCACAACGAGTAGGAAACTTCCCACTATGGATGAAAGGGAAGCGACCACACTCATATTTGCAATCCTTCTTACCCTGTCTACTTCACCCGGCCAATTACTTGCGACAAAAGCGGTCGTTCCTGGCGAGAATGCTCCCCTCATTCCACCAGCCGTTCCTGTAATGCCAGTGACCACTGCAGAAATTGCGATGACATCTATGTTTGTGGATATAGTCAGTCCTGCGAGGCCCAGAAGCGGCAGTAACTCCCCGATAACGAGAGCTCTCACATAACCGTACCTGTCTCCGAGGATGCCCAGCAACAGGGAGAAAATCATGTTGAACAGAATTATCGGAAGAAAGATCAAACCGATGAATACCAGACCATATCCGAGATTGTAGAGATAGAGGGAGAAAGCTAGCGTGACGAACATGAGGGATATGCTTCTTGCTGATCTAGAAACTAGTAGAAATTTGAACGATGAATCTACCTTCTCCTGCGATTCACTGAACACGAAAATGGACATTGCATCTTGATATTAATAAATGAACAATCAAAGTGACCTCACATTGAAACTGTTGATGGAAATAATTTTCTCAACGACGGGAGGAGTCGATATTATGATGAATTCAATAGTTCATATCTTTTCCATGTCATTTATTTTGATAGCTTTAGGACTGGCATATTCAGACATTATAACGTTCTCGTTTTTGTGGAACAAAAGAAGGTATGTCATTAAGTTCTGGCAATACAGACGGGTGATCTGAATGATTGGATAGGAAAGAAGGCGACAGGGACACGCTAGGATGTATACGGAGGGAGATTCACCAATAAAGAGTACGGATACAGGACAAGGGGAACCATCAAAGGTATAAAGGAAGAAAGTACGAGATCAGGGAGATCGGGTACATCGTTACGCCGGAAGAGGAGTTCAGGATCGGGAGGGGAAAGGAC
>JAKBNO010000077.1 GCA_021831005.1 Thermoplasmata archaeon | reverse complement strand
TGAGAAAGGAAAAGTGGTCTACAAGGAAAAACTGAGGGAGAGCAGAGAGTACGTCTTGAAGCAGCTAGGGTGGTTTGAATTATCCTAGTTTCTGGATTTAAGCCTTATTCGAAATTCAAGAGAAATCCCTCAGGAGAGATAGCAGAACTTCTGGACGGTTCTTATTTCAAAGGAAGGGAAGTAGTTGGTTTGAATCTGGAAGTGAAGCACTCTGCCTTGGATAAAGAATATCTTGAGGAAATCAAGAAGGATTACGACACAATAATCAACACTGGGATATCACCAGGAAGGAACGCGATCGGTGTTGAGAAAATTGCCGTAAACTGGCAGGACGATATGAAGGACGAGGATGGTCTCTCTGCAAGAGTGGGGCGAATTGTGAAGGATGCGCCGGATGGCCTCTTTTCCAGGCTCCAGACGGAGGAAATTTTGCACTCTCTGAGGTCGGCAAAGATTCCATCCGAGCTGTCATTCTCAGCAGGGACGTTCGTCTGCAATAAGATTTTCTATTATTCTCTATATTACACAAAGGCGAAGGCGGGGTTCATTCATTTTCCGCTAGATTCGGAGAGTTCGCTCGATGGAAGATACCCTACCATGAGCATAGACAATATGATCAAATCTATTGAAATGGTTATTCAGAAGACGATATAACCTACTGGCCGCCTCTCTTTTCCTTAGCCTTCATTCTAAGCTCGTGACTGCCGCACTTTCTGCAGGTGGTAGATCTAACCGGGTTGGATGCATAGCAGTTCATGCATATTTTCTTGTTGAATAGTCTGTCGGTCGCTTCCTTGAAAGGCATTCGTTCGTAATCAGCACTCTATATAAATTCTCTTCCATTTTGACAGCGAAGAGTCGTTCTTCAAGATCATCGGACAATTATCAAGAAAATCAGGAGTCTATTAGTTACCTGAATTTTAACTATGTTTTATACACTACTTGAATCATCGGCCATATTTCTAAGTCCATAGAAACATGTAAATAGTTTGTAGTGACTACTCATTCACTACGGCATTCATAAGGAAGATCAAAGCAAAATATAAAAAAGTCTATAATTATTATGGGAAGTGCGTAATTCCCCACAGCACACCATCAATCAGGCGGTTTGTAACTTACGCCGTCAGAGATCTGTAAAGAAAGAGGTATCCAACCAAAGATAGGGCGTTGATTGTTAATAGCAGGGACGCCAGATCTGAATTAAAGCGAAGCGATAGGGTATAGTATATTATGACCGATAACAGAGATTCCAGCATGAGAATTGCGCTAAAGGCAATTATACTTCCAAAGGCTTTCGCCTTGGTCTTTGTATAGCTCCTTACGTAAGAGATCGTTACTATGAGGAAAATTATAAACGATGTGGATAGTATGATTATGTTCGCTAACCAGAAGGGACCCATTTCAGTTCACCCGCCCTTTCATGTTACTCTGGTTCATTATTTCCTCGAGTATATTTGAATTATTTTGTGCGATCTCGCCCAGAAAATATGTTTTGCCATAGCCGTTCCCCATAATCATTACAAGATGGTTCTCAACAAGCACTTTCAGATGATGCTCTATTGTCCTGTAATTTACTCCAACTTCAGAACTGAGTTGGTTTGCGTTTTTTGGATTTTCCATTATAGATTTCATTATCCTCAATCTCATCTCACCGCCCCTGGTAGCAACGAACAGCCACCACATTAATCTCCCTATTGAATTCTTAAAGTCCTTAGGAATCAATTCTAATATCGTAAAGAAAAAAAGAAAATAAAGGTATCCATATCAGGTAATCTATAGGCTGCTGAGACTGCCTGCTCCTGTTATTTTGAAGAGCTCACTGTAAATCACGTAATTAGGCAACCCTTTAGCCGTTGAAAAGCCCATGTTGTAATACAATATGTTGTACGTGACATCTATATACTTGAACTGAGAAGCATTGGTTGAACTTTGTACAACGAATTGAACATTCGCACTGACATTGGCGACATTGCCTCGGACGGTTACAGAGGGTGGAGATTCTGCATAGAACCACACGGCTGACCATAGACCGAAGAACCGGTTCCAGGTTGCGTTGATTTCTGATGTTCCACTATACGTTCCGTTCAGAGGTCCCCCCACCCAATTAAGGGTTGCGTTGGATGCATACTGCTGCATAACCGTGGTGTTATTCTCTATTGCGATGTTGTTCCAGTGACTGAATGCAAGGTTCCCGGCATAGTTGGAAAGTGCAGACTGCTGCGATTGAGAAACGAAACCTGCTCCAGCGATGTGCCAAGTCTCGTTCGTTATTGACCAGTTTCCATTCACGCCCACATAATGCAGGACATAACTTACGTTAAGGTACTGTACCTGTGTAGTATTGGCAACAGGTGTAAGGACAAACTGGTTCTGAGATGTGACCAATGCGAGGTTTCCTGACACGGATACGGCTGGTGGAGAAACGGTATAGTACCAGACCGACGACCACAGTCCAAAGAACTTGTTCCAGGTAGCGTTAATGTTCTGAATTCCAGCATGTGTCCCTGAAAGTGGTCCTCCAATCCAGTGAAGCGTGGCGTTGTTGAGGTACTGTGGCTCCAGAAGGGATGCGTTCTCGATTGCAATGTAGTCCCAATGTGCATATGCGTCATTAAGGACGACTGAGGATTGCTGTTTCACATAGCTTGCATTGAGCGTATTGTAATTCTGACTCTCATGTGTATTGGTCGAGTACTCATAGACAAAAAGCCCTCCCATTATTATGGTAAGAGCTATGAATACCGCTATCACTATCATCATCGGTTTCCTGTTCATGATCGGGAATCCAAATAAGCATGAAGGCTTTTTTTCAAATTTATATGCAAATTAAGTGCATATTGGTATTCATGAGTTAAATAGGGTTAATAGCGTGGTGATGCGTTCCCTCCGCATGAAAATAAAAGTTCAATGCATAACATCCAAAATAGATTTCTAAACTAATTCCTTTAAATGCCCTTACCCGTTTCGTTAAATATATAAATCCCCAGAAGAGATGTCATTCACGAGGATTTCCCAAAACTACTCATTTCTATTTTGCAATCCTCATGTCAGGCATTAGAGATCGATAAATTGTGAAAATAACCTCTGTGAGCTCAATTCTCCAGCAAGCTCGCATCTGGGAAAATTTTTAATAAATATTTCAATTCAATGAGGAATGTCAAGGAGTACATTGAAGCTGATAATTTTCGCAACATTTTCTTCGGCATTCACAGTACTTACGGTTCTCTTGGCAATTCATTCAACTTCAAGTATTTCGGTTTACTATTCGAGGTCAACAACAATTGTTAATGGAGTGAGTAAGGCCGAGTTCGTGCCTCCATTTTTCCCAACGAGTTTGGGCATATCGGTTATCGGATGGCTACTGACTGGATATGAACTGTTTGCAGAAAGAAGAAAGGAAATTTCACGAATAATCAGGTCCACGTTTTCAGGAAAGAGAGACCACTGGAACCTTTATAATACCTTCAAAGGGAAGGGAGGGATCAGGAGATTGACGATTCTCGAAACACTTAGCGTACCAAGACAGAGAAATGAGGTTGCAAGGATTACAAACACGGACTGGAAGGAAGTCGACAGAAACTTCAGAATCCTGGAATCAGCGAATCTGATTAAGACAACAGTTTCCAAGACTCCATTTCCTTTGTATGTTCTTACGGACGAAGGAAAGGATCTTATAGAAACGATTTCGAACGTTGTAGAGAGTTAACTGCATACGATTGATTCCTTCAAGGAAAACAATAATACTGCGCGCGACTTCTAGCCTAAGTGGAGCACAAGGTCGGCTTTTCCGGCTCTTTCATGCAGTCCTTTACATCCATTGGCCCAATGTTAGATATTGCAGCGTTGTTCTCCGCGATAGCGGTTTATTCTGGACCCTATCTTGGAATTGTCATGTTGATTTCATTCTTCTCAGCCTTGACAACGATCTATGTTGTTTGGAACTTATCGAAACGTTTCCAGTCTAATGGGGGTTATTATCTGTTTGCAGGGAAAACGTTGGGCAAAGGAGTGGGAATTACGACCTCATTCGTGTATGCTGCGTACGCACTTCTGGTCATACCAAACATTGCCCTTTTCGTTTCTTTCTTCATCCTTCACTTATTCAGTGTTGCCGCTCCCGTTGCAGCAATCCTGAGTTTTGGTATCCCGCTACTCTTCCTCCTTGTACTCTTCGGGATAATCTCGTTAGGATTGGGTAGATCAATAAAATACACAATAAGTGCTGGAATAGTAGAGATGGTATTCATCGTGCTGCTGGATACATTGTTCCTTAAGAATGCCGCCTCATTTTCATTCCAGATATTTCCGACAACAATGAGTGGGGCATATTCGGTCTTCAGTGGCGTCGTCTTCGGAATACTCGCTTTCGCTGGAATGGAATCACCTCTGTACCTCTCTGAAGACACGAGGAAGAGATCCTCCACAGTTCCCCGGGCGCTGATATTTTCTTACGCAATCACAGGTATCCTGTTAATCGTCTCCGCATTCTCTATTATGGCCTACCTTGGGAAGGCAGGACTTGCAGCGTACACCTCGAATCCTTTCTATGTGAACAGTTCCATTAGGTCTTCATTCGGAATGACTGCATACACGATGTTTGCCATATTGGCTATACTGAGTTCAATGAATTTATGTGTAGCTTACTCGAATGCGGTGCTGAATGAGATCAGAAGAATGGTCAAGGATGGAATCCTTTCGAGGATAAGTACGAACAACCACAGTATAATCCTATTGTTCTTTCTATTGGAAGGTGCTATAATTGTTGTCACTAATTTATTCCTTGGAAATTTTGTAGGATTCATAGTAATTGCCGCGGTAGTGTCGTTCTCATATATGCTGATTCAGATCATTGGAGGGTTTTCATTGATGAAACTTTCAAAGAGAATCAAGAGTGCAAGAACCTTTTCGGTTGCAGTAATTTCCACTTTGATCTTGGGCGTTACTTTCGTATTTTCATTCATTGCAGATGTAGGACCTAGGAGCCCGACCAGACTGTCCATTGTAGCAGTCATAGTTCTAGTTCTTGCATCCATACTCGTTTCCATTCTTGGAAGCACCAAAGCCCGCAAGTGGTACAACAGCGTGGAAATGTTGAACAAACTCGAAATCAAAGACGCGGACAATCAGTGACGAAGCCACCGGAGGGAATCGATCCCCCGACCTGCTGATTACAAATCAGCTGCTCTACCGACTGAGCTACGGTGGCAACTAGGAAGCTTCTGAACATCCTACGATTATTTTATCCTTTTCGTTCCGTGTCTAATATTTTGCGGTATGCAGTTATCGAATCGTCCAGTGTTAGTAAGAGTGGGAAAGGTGAAAGAATCGAAACTTTTCCCGGTATGCTTGTATCTCCACGCCGAGGGGGAGATTTGAACTCCCGAGCTCTTGCGAGCAATAGATCTCGAATCTATCGCCTTGGCCGGGCTAGGCTACCTCGGCATAAATTGCTGATTGGAAAAGAATATGAGAATTTAACCGTTTGTGATTCCTTTTTATTGGTAAGGGAATACTCACCGAATTCTGGATGAGACTGAATGCCCGGTATCAACAATATCATGAAAATGTTGTTCTACGTACGAGAAGAATTTGGGGAATGAGAATTCTTTTATATCCACGACGGGGCAAAGGAGGAAGGTCATAACACAATATTGGCGTTGGTGGAGAAGGGAGTAAAGTTGCTGGAAAACACAGTTATTCAAATGGTGTCAAATCGCATTCAAGGACGTGATTCCAAGCGATTACGATTCACTGATCATTCCGTGAGGGAGTCGCCTTCTAATATTAGGGACGATGAAGACGTGATGCGAAATGTCAATGCGTTCTTCAATACTGAAAAGGTTGCAGGAACAATCTGCTATGATCCGTAAGCACTGATCAATGCAAATTAGCTGAAAGAAGAGCTGATAAGAGTTGGGACAGAGACGAAGAAAGTGAAGCGATGATCGATGAGAACCTGAAACCATCAAGGCATTCTGCAGATTTGCTATATTTCGCGAGAACAATTCTGTCCAGACTCAGAGCTGAAGAGCAACATATTAGCGATAGTATCGAATCAACAAGATGATCAATAAATGGTCAAGTTGGAGGAAAATTCAGCTCTAGTTGTCATAGATGTGCAAAAAGTCTGGTCAGAGCCAATCTTCGGAAAAAGGAACAATCCGGATGCAGAAAAGGTGATATCTCGATTGTTAGGAAAATTCAGGGAGAGCGGAAGAACGATCATTCATGTAAGGCACGATTCTATGAACCCTGACTCACTCTTCAAGCAAGGGAAACCTACGTTCGATTTCAAGGATGAGGTAATACCATTGCCAAGTGAGAAAGTTATAACGAAGCACGTGAATAGCGCATTTATTGGAACAGATCTTGAAAGTCACCTCCGGAAAATGGGCAACCCTCAGTTATTTTACGTCGGGTTGGTGACAGATCATTGTGTAAGCACCACTGTCAGGATGTCTGGAAATTTGGGATTCAGGAGTTATGTCATTGAAGATGCGTGTGCTACATATGACAGGACGGATTCAAAGGGTAATGTCATTCCTGCAGAAGAGGTACACAGGACAAATCTTGCTTCAATAGATGGCGAGTTTGCGGAAGTCATAGAATCCAGCGTACTGATTTTATGACTAGTCACCTCTCAACATCCACCGAACTGCAAACTTGTCAGAGCGCGTGCTTTTATTGAAATATCTGGGACCTTTGCAACTTCGATTACTACCCCAGTCAATGTTTTAGGAATTCTAGAATCTCTAAGCAATTACTTTTGAACAGCAGATATAGTGAAAATTTGTCAACGCTTACCAAGATGAAGACCATAAACAACTAATCGAATTGAAGCTTGACCATACGCAACAAACTCAAAATTTTCCGGTAACTCACAGTGGACTGGCGGGGATTTGAACCCCGGACCTCCTGCTTGCAAAGCAGGCGATCTTCCGCTGATCTACCAGCCCTCTTGCTTCACTCTCATCTTCCGTTCTTTGGAAAATTTTATCTCTTTCAACGTTTCTTCATCGATCTTTCCATCGTATTCCTCCGGTTCATTCATGCTTTCCGGGGTCACGAACTTGCAGATGAATACTTCCTGACCAGCGTGATATATGTGCTCGCCGCTTCCCAGAATCGCTTCACTCCTTATAGGTATAACCAGGGGGGCGTCAAAGTGGTAGAGACCCGCGATGTATGCCTTTTCTTTCGAGCTTGAAAGATGGATCCATCTCCTGTCGGAAGGAAGTATTCCATTTTCCCTGAGAATCTCAAATTCTTCCTTGTTTGTAGGATAGTACAGAATTTCGGAGATGCCATCCGTAGGCAAGTCGGTAAGATCAATGTCTATAGAGTGTCCGTATGTGGCCCTCAGGTACCGCTTGTTATCGCTCAACTGGTACCTTCCCTTTTGGTCCGTCAGTACTATTGCGAATATGTGAGAGGGACCAACGAAGTGGAACCGTCTGTAATAGAACCTGATTTCCTGCACCATTTCGTCTATGTTGACGTATCCTCTGTCTGATATCTCCAGGTGGTACTTCTCGGGTTTGTGCCTCAGAATGCCAGTGATAACCCTGCCGAGCAAGTCCACTTCTTCTTCGGAAAGGATAAACTTTCCTTCCTCTCCACAGGACGGGCAGTCGTGTCCCCTGTAGTAACCGTGGACCATGCACTTGCGAATCTCGTTACTGGGCACCAGCAGAAATTGTGAATGGTGTTATAACATTTTTGCAAATTTCTCAACCAATGCAAGTTATGCAAGTTTCCTCAATCTAAGGACTCTAATAATACGGTCGAAGGACACTGATACCTTTTCTTTGGAACACCTCTAATGACCAGAATCACCGTCATGGGCCTTCAGGAATCCTATTCCACCCCTAGATAAATTTGTGGAAGAGAGGATCACGGATACCGTTATTATTGCACATACTACTACTTCAGTAATGCTGTAGTCATCCTGCAACGCAACTATCGAAAGCAGGAACCCAACACATCTTTCTTCGTGA
>JAKBNO010000041.1 GCA_021831005.1 Thermoplasmata archaeon | reverse complement strand
GAAGACAGGATTGAGAGCAGCCATTGGCTCCTGGAAAATCATCGAGATGTACCTTCCTCGAATCTTGTTGTATAGATATTCGTTCTTCTTGATTATCTTGTTGTGATGCTTGATCTTGGGTCTCTTTTTTAGAATTATGTCAGCTTCTTGGTCTATTCCCTGTATGAGGTCGTAATCACCCATCTTGATCTGACCTGAAATAATCCTTCCTGGTGGATCAGGTATGAGTCTCATGATGCTGTAAGCAGTAACAGATTTTCCACAACCTGTCTCTCCGACGATTCCTAGCACCTCTCCCTTGTTCAGGGTGAAACTTACGTCCTCCAGTGCTTTTACAACCCCATCATAAATAAAGAATTGAGTCTTGAGATCCTTGACAACTAATGCTTCTCCGACCAATTCATTCACCTCCTCATCCTGGGGTCCAGTACGTCTCTGAGGCCATCGCCGAACAGGTTGAGGGCCAGAACAAATATCAGGATCACTAGTCCCGGAATGGTTACCGCCCATGGATAGCTCTCCAAGGCTGCTCCTCCGGTACCTGCGGACGTAGCCCTTGACAAGAGGTTCCCCCACTCGGCAAAACCGGGTCCTGCGAATGTGAATCCAAGATAGAAGAGTGCGGCTAGTGTGAGTATTACGTTCCCGAAATCCAGGGATATCTGCACGAAAATTGGATAGATGGAATTGGGGATGATGTGTTTTATCACTGTCCTCAGCGACGAAGAACCTGCGGCTACGGAGGCCTCCACGTATTTTTGTTCTCTAACACTCAGAACCTGACCTCTCACGATCCTCGTGTAGGTTGGCCACCATATGATGATGAGCGCCTCTATCATAACCGATTCGTATCTTCCAAATACAGTCAGGAAAGCCACTGCCAGAACTATGTAAGGTAGAGAAAGGAAGATGTCCGTCCCTCTCATGATGGCCTCTCCTATGGCGCCTCCTTTGTAACCCGCTATGCTTCCCAGAACGATCCCTATCAAAGCTCCGCTGAATACTATGATTGAGGCAAGTTCGAGGTCGACCCTCGCTCCCTTGACTATCCCATCATATATGCTGTACCCTCCAATCGTCGTGCCTAGGGGGAACTTTGCATATTTGAATGGAGGGAGGGGATTGAATATTATTGGCTTACCTTGCCATATTGTGTACGCTGTCATCGTGTTGGGATCCCCTCCCACCAGTTTAGGTCCTATGATTGCGATGATTACGTAGACAATAACAACGGCCAGCCCAATTGTTGCAAGGGGGCTCCTTGTAAGGAAATAGAAGCTCCTTCTCGATGATTCCAAACGTTTCCTAAGCGCCCTCGAGAATGCCGATCCTGCTGATTCCGTCGTCATTCGAGTCTCACCCTTGGATCCAAGTAGGAATACATTAAGTCAACAATGAGATTCGCTGCAACGATAACCACTGTAAAGACGAAAGTTGTGGCCATCACAGAAACCATGTCATTGTTGTATGCAGCCTGATAAAGCCACGTTCCCATACCCGGTCTGCCAAAGACAATCTCCGTGACTACTACCCCGCTGAGCAGAGCTGCAAAAATCAAGCCCATAACAGTTGTGCTTGAGCCAAGAGCATTCCTCCTGGCATGTTTCTTTATTACAAACTGTTCCGGAACCCCTTTTGATCTGGCAGTTCTTACGTAATCTTGTCCCAGATTTTCTAGCATACTGGATCTCATGAACCTTATAATTACTCCGAATGTTGTAAGTGCGACTACTAGGGATGGCCAAAAGACATACCAGAGTGCATTGAAGAATGCTGGAAAGTCCCCATACAAAAGAGTGTCTATAAGGAGGAATCCAGTTGGTTTTGACAAACCGCCTGTGGGGGAAACGAAAGGTGCCACGTGCCCGTGCACGTATCCATACACTGCCCAGTTCATCTGTCCATTACCATACAGCACCAGCCAGTGCGGTAGAAATGAGACGGTTGGTGCCAGCATGAAATTCAGTACTAGGAGGCCCAACCAAAAGGACGGAATCGAGACACCTGCCATAGCTCCGAGTCTTGTTGCGTGGTCTACTGCCCTATCCTTTTTCACTGCGCTCAAGACTCCCAGAGGAAGGCCCATAATGAGAATAAGAAAAGTAGCCATGAGTGCAAGCTCTGCGGTCGGCGGAAATCTTTGCAGGAATACAGTAAAGACTGGTGCGCCCGGATCAACGTCTCCGGGTGAAACGACACCCCAATTCCCGGTGAACAGAGCACCAAGATAATAAAGGTATTGTGCCCAAACGGGTCCGGTGAGGTGGAGTTCCCTTTCGACTATTATTCGCTGGGCATAGGTGTGTATTTTACCTTCATACTCGGTGATAAGAAGTCCGATGTTGAGATGAGACAGGTAGAATGTTATGAGAGTGACTCCGATGATAACTGGGATGAGTAGTAGAACCCTTCGGACAATGTAAACGTAGAGCTTCAACCTTTTTCCACTCCATTCCGAAGATTGAAAAGAGCTTATTATATTTTCTTACAAAGGAGTGATGCTAAAAAAACGAATCCCCATCTAATTCGTTAACACAAATTGTAAGCCCTCCTCCATGCCAAATTGTGAAGAAATTTACTTGCAATTCTGTAGGCCAAATGAATCGATTGTTCAACTTCATACATAATTCTGGAAAATAGTTACAATCTTTGCCAACACCTTAGTGTCTCTTCCCTCAACGTATCCAATCCTCTGTATGCCAACTAGGTGCTAGCAGGCAATGATTGGTTCCCCCGAGTCGCTTTCCAATAACTGACTTGAATCGCAGTAACTTTGATGATAGCTCGAGTTTTGCTTAGGTAGAAAATGATATGGTGAATGGTTCGGTCAGCTGCACCGTGTCCGGATTGGAATCGTTTGTATTGTAGAATTCCAGATAATATGTTCCCGACTGAAGAGTGACTTGAACGCTGTGGTTCGTTGTGGTTCCTGTGGTATAAATGTAAGCAAGACTACCGCTCGAATTCTGTGAAAGGTACTCCGTTTGATTCAGAACATAGAATGTGACTTCTCCTGTAGAATTAAACCTGCCATCCAGGGTAGAGTTATAGTTCAATGTTTCACGGAAGCCAGCGGTACTATTCGGCTTGATGAATATGGTTGTGTTCTTCTTTATCAAGGTCTCAGTAATATCACTCAGGTTGACCGTCACATTTGTTTTTTCTGGGAGGTTATAGTAATGTGCAATTGCAAACATCAGCATGACTATTATAACGCCAGATGCAATAGTTACTCCAATCTTTACTCTATTCCCCCTGTTTTCCATCCTCGTAAGTAGTTCTGGGTAGCGGTCTCTACTCACCGGCATAAATAGAAATTTAGCGTAATAAACTTTGACCCGCACTTGAAGTGACCAATGTTCTGTTTTCTATTGACAGATCGAAGCGAAAAAAATAATGAGAAAAAAAGTTTAAAGAACGTATTCTCCGATCTTCTTTGGAAACAAGACCACGCTTGAAATGTCTTCCGAACCGGTAAGGAATCTGACGAATCTTTCAATCCCAATTCCGAATCCTGCAGATGGAGGGAGACCTTTCATGGCTGCCTTAAGGAGCAGTGCGAAGTCCTCGGCTCTCTGTCCCTTCTTCGAAATGCGCGTTAAGATCCGTTCGTACTCATGTTCCCTCTCCCCGCCGCTTATTGCCTCCCCGTAACCGTGAGGATAGATGAGATCCATGTCCATCAGTACTCCCTCCTCGTCGTCTTTTTCCCTGTCATAGAATTCTCTCTCCTGAAGCGGTATGTCGATGATCCAAAAGGGCTCCTTGGCATCAGCACTCATTGTTGCCTCAAAGTTCTTGCCGAATTCCCTGAAAGCATCTTGATATCTGACTTTCTTGAACGGTTTCTCATATTTTTTCAAGTAGGGGTTCAGTTTTTCTGTTTCAATCGATCGTTTCACGTACACGATGGAGTCGTTGATCATTCCCTCCGCTAGGTCCATCACATACTCTCTTGTCACACCCTTTACCTCAAGGTCCAATTGAGTGAACTCTGCAAGATGCCTACCCGTACTCTTCCTCTCGATGGGCTCAATCCTGATGTTGGGGGAAAACGAATAGATCTTGTCAAAGTGCACGAGTGCTAGTTGCTTGTGGAAGATCATCGATTTGGTCAGTCTGTATTTGTGCCCGTAATAGCTCAGGGTTGGATCGTCTACTGGATGATTCAGCGGATCCGAAATCGGAGATATGATTACTGGATTAATCTCCAGAAATCCTTTCCTGTCAAGGTATCTCTTCATTCTTCCCCTCACTATCGTATTCACTTTAGTACCGACAAAAATCATCTCCCTGTCTCTCTCATAGAAATCGTCTATGGGACTCGCTTCGATCATGACAGAAAGATCCGATCGACTCATATTACTTTAAGCTCATTCCTGGTTCACAATATGTACGGAAACACTTATATTTATGCTGATTGTACTACATTATGAAAGAATTTGATGAAATTGATACTCAAATTGTTAATCATCTGATTGAGAATGGGAGAGACCGCATAACGGACATAGCGGATGGGTTAAATCTGAACAGAGTAACAGTAGCCCAGAGAATTGAAAGATTGGTCAAGACGGGGATCATTCGCAAATTCACGCTGAAACTGAACTATGAATCGCTAGGACTTGACGTACTCGCTTACGTTTTCATTTCGTTCAAGAGGAAGGGTAGCACCACCCAGGAAGAACTGGCCCAAGCCATCTCAAAACTTGGAGGTGTAGAGGAAGTCCATATCATTGCGGGAGAGTTTGACATAATTGCAAAAGTCAGGGCAAGAAATCTGAGGGAACTGGGTGAAAAGGTTGTTAACAAGATAAGGGGTTACTCCGGAGTCGAAACCACATTTTCGCACCTCGTCTTCCAGACAATAAAGGACTGAATGTTTCAACTCGATCCCGGTGAATATCACAGTAGCCACATTTACGAAGGGATGGGCTTCGAAACAAACTCCATGAGAGCCAATGGAAATCTCAAGGGCAGTGAATAGAGCATGTACAGCATAGTCTTGGATGGGTAGTCCACGTCTCCAACCCTGTTGATTCCAGAGATGCTTGAACTTGCAAGCGGGACCCAAAGCGAATAATATTTCTCATATCTGTCCAGAAGTCGTCTTATCTTGAAATCTCTACTTACCTCTGCTCCAAAGAAATTCTTCCACTTTCTCCGGTATTCGAGCAGCACATCTTTTCCATTTTCAATGGCACTAGAGAGTGAGTTTCCGGAGTTCAGAGCGGCATAGAGACCACCTCCTGTGGTTGCCTTGCTGAGTCCCGCAGCATCTCCGATCAGGTACCCGTTTCCCCTCCCCAGTTCCGTAGGACCGATCGGAACCAGTCCTCCCCTTTTCCTCAGGATCTGGGAGCCTCCTGCCATACTTCTTACGACTCGTTCGCTGTTCAATCCGGAGGCGCCGATCTCCACTTCATTCTTGTTGGGGATCTCCCACGAAAAGAAATCCGGAGTCTTCTTTCGGTCTAGGTTAATCTTTACTCTGTCCGACTTCCTCGACAGATCAAACTGAAGTGAACTCAGTAGTTTCGGTGATTTTATCCCCAAATTCCTTCTGACCGAACTCGCCGGTCCATCTGCTCCGATTATGTATCTCGACTCTACGGTCTCGAAACCTTTTCTTGACTTGAGAGTTGAAACTACTCTGCCCTCTTTTTGGTGGAATTCGGTAAGAGACGTTAGCAGAGACAATTCAGTCCCTTCCGATTGGGCCATTGAGGCGAGTTTTTGATCGAGAAGCACTCTGTCTATTACCCTCATTCTTTCCGACTTGAGGGAAAAGGAACCAAGCGGGGTTGATATTTCCGCAATGGACGGTCTATCAGTGACTAACTCCTCTCCAACGATATCGACAACCCTCTTGTCCACGAGTCCTGAACAGTGGTTGGGGATTCCGATCTTCTCCTTGAGATCGACCATTCTCACCCTGAACCCCTTCCTGGAGAGTTGATAGGAAACGTTGGATCCAGCAGGTCCAGCGCCTATCACGAGAACATCGTACACCCGAGCCTATCAAAACTTAAGTATTAAAATTAAATGGACGGGAAAGGTGCAATAATGGCAAGGATGCATACTAGGAAAAGAGGAAGAGCGGGATCAAAACGTCCAGCAAGAGAGGGAAAGCCCGCATGGGTTACCATGGGCAACGAAGAACTGGATCAACTAATCATCAAGCTGAAGAA
Source organism: Thermoplasmata archaeon (assembly GCA_021831005.1). GTDB lineage: Archaea > Thermoplasmatota > Thermoplasmata > Thermoplasmatales. Next base: position 1,853 of record JAKBNO010000041.1, on the reverse strand, counting down.
GGAAGGTTTGACCAAATCCAAACTCGGAATGGTCCTGAGAGATCAGTATGGCATCCCTAAGGTCAAGGAGATCAGGGGAGAGAGGATTTCGAAGATCCTTGAAGGAAGCGGAGTCAAGGATCGGGTGCCTGAAGACCTCGCAGCCTTAATATATAAGGCCATAAACCTGAACAAGCACATGAGTATCAATCCAAAGGACCTCAAGAACAGGAGAGGGCTTGAACTCGTGGAAGCAAAGATCAAGAGACTTTCTGACTATTACAGGAGAAAGAGCAAGCTTCCTTCAGGTTGGAAATATTCCAGGGCCACTGCAGAATCAATTCTCAAATGATCTCCCTCAGTGAAGCATATTCATCGAAGTTTGAGGAAGCCAGAAAAGTAATTGATAAGGAAGATTTTTTCAGGGTATTCAGCCATTACGACGCAGACGGAGTCTCTTCAGCCCTGATTATAGCGGAGACGCTCCGGAGGGCCAACAAGAATTTTCACGTTTCGTTTCTGAGATCGATGGAGCTGGATGTGATAAGGGAGTATGGAAACGGGCCACTCATTTTAAGTGATCTTGGCTCTGAAGTACCTGAAGACTTGAGCTCAAGCGCGATCGTGGTGATAGATCATCACTCGATATCCGATGGAACTGGAAACAGGATCATAAACCTCAACCCCAGGAAGTTTGGTTATGACGGGACGAAGGAGGCGTGTTCAAGCACGGTTGCATTCATACTTTCTTTAGCCGTGGATCAATCAAATCAGGACCTTTTTCCTGTCTTCCTTGCAGGTGTCATAGGAGACAAACAGAACATCGGCGGGTTCAATGGAATAAACGGGAAAATAGTAGAAGACCTGAAGGTAAGATACCCCAGCTCCAAAGAACTGAACCTTTCCGGGAAGACAATTTCAGAGGCGATTTACCTCTCAATAGAACCCTACTTTGATGGACTCAGTGGGAGTCAGGAAGGATCCAGGTACCTACTTGAAAATATGTCTATAGATCCCGATTCTCCCATCGCAAACCTGAGGACCGATGAAAAGGAAAAGATAGTGGATTCCCTTGCCCTGCAGCTGATCAAGCAAAATGCTGCGAGGGAAGGGTACGAAACACTTGTATCAGACATGTTCAATTTCAAGGAACTCGGAATGACATGCATTCAGCTCTCGGAATATTTTGACGCGGCCGGAAGGAACGGAAAGATGGGGCTCCCCGCATCCTGGTATATGGGATACGAGGAGGGCAAGGAGGAGATGGATGCTCTTTCAGTGAAACTCAGGAAAGAGGTACTGGAACAAGTGAAGAAGTCATACGAGTCAAGGAAGGAAATGAAGCACTTCCACATGGCTTACGTGGAGAATCCTTTCCTAGCAGGGATCACCGCTAGTGTGATGATGGTATACCTTGTCAGTGGCGCCAAACCCGTCGTGACCCTATCAAAGAACAAGCGGACTAAGATATCGAGTCGGGCCTCGAGGGAACTCGTTGCGAATGGATTGGACCTCTCAAAAGCAGTGGGAGAAGCGGCGTCCAAGGTAGGAGGTCATGGCGGCGGGCACAACATTGCCGCGGGCGGAGAGATACCGCTCGACAGGGAAGAAGAATTTCTGGAAAAACTCGACGAAGGGTTAGGCGAACAGATTGGAAGTTCCTAAGAGCCATCCAAGGTATGAGAGCCTTAAGAAAAGGGAAACGCTCTTGAGCTTTTACGAAAAGGGTATAGTTACGGTATCCGGTTTGATCTCTCAGGGAAGGGGAGAGGCGTTTGATTATCTGATCGGGGAGAAGAGTCAGGAATTTTCAGTTGAGGCGGAGAGGGCTGCCGTTGACAAGATACTGAAATCTAAGAAAACTGTGATATCTG
>JAKBNO010000018.1 GCA_021831005.1 Thermoplasmata archaeon | reverse complement strand
GGGACCGAAAATGGATTCCGTTATTGCTGTATCCTCTATGTGCCATCCCGGTCTCCCTTCTCCCCAGGGACTGGACCAGAAAGGTTCCCCAGCCTTTTTCTTTTTCCACAGTGCAAAATCCAGTGGATCTTCTTTTTCTTCGTTGATCTCCACCCTTGCCCCTGTCATAAGCTGATCCAAATTCTGTTTTGAAAGCTTTCCGTAGTCCTTGAATTTCCTTGCGCGATAGTATACCCCGTCAGAAATCTCATAAGCGTATCCTCTCTTTATAAGTCTTGAAATCTGAGAGATCATCTCCTCTATGTAGTCCGTTGCAAATGCATAGTAGTTGACGGAATTGTTCTTTAACCGTCCCATAATATTGAAGAACTCGGCAGAATTTGTTGCCGTTATCTGTTCCCAGCTCTGGCCGGTCTCCTGCATCTTCGTGATGATGTGGTCCTCCATGTCGGTGATGTTCATCAGATAGAACAGTCTCAATCCCTTGTACCTGAGATACCTAGCCAGGACGTCGTAGAATATGTACGTCCTTGCGTGACCCATGTGCGGCTTGTCCTGCACAGTTGGTCCACAAACAAACATGTTCAGTCTCTTTCCCTCTCTTGCCTCTATTTTCTTGAGTGAGGCGGAAAGAGTGTCCCTAACTTCCATAAGTAGAGAGGGCGACCAACATTAAATTTTTTATCGTAAATAATATGTAGAGGAGTGTCCAAGAAGAAAATGGAATTCAATCTGAAGTCGTCACTGCTTAAAGATAAGAAGATCGTACTTGGAGTTACAGGTTCCATTTCGGCAGTGGAATCCGTCAAGCTCATCCACGAGCTCAGGAGACATGGAGCCGAGGTCTATCCCGTGGTGACGGAATCCTCAAAGAAGATCATTCATCCTGCCTCATTAGAATACGCTTCGGAAAACAAGGTGGTAGAAGAACTGACCGGAGCGATTGAACACGTCAGATTGGTAGAGGATTCCGACTTATTCCTCGTTGCACCCTCCACCGCCAATACTCTGTCCAAGATGGCGCACGGAATTGATGATTCCCCGGTAACTTCAGTGTTTTCCAATGCACTGGAAAAGATACCGATAATCGTGGTTCCTGCTATGCACTTGAACATGTATACCAACCCGATAATTGTGAAGAACATAGAAGTCCTGAAATCATTCGGTGTGACTTTCGTAGAGCCCGAGGTGGAAGAGTCCAAGGCCAAGATTGCAGACTATCAGACGATAGTTGCCGAAGTCATAAGGGCGCTTCACGACGAGCTAAGAGACAGGAAAATATGTATCATCGGTGGGTCTAGTTACGAGAACATAGATGATGTAAGGATTATTACCAATAATTCCACTGGTGAAACCGCTGTTGATATTGCTATGATGGCCTACTATCTGGGCGCTGACATCAAGCTGTTCCTCGGAAATGTGAGAGTTGAAATTCCACGATTCCTGAAATTTGAAAATTTTACTAATCTCGCATCTCTGGTTTCAAAGATAGACGAAATCAGGAAGAGCGACATTGTGATAGTTCCTGCCGCCCTATCGGACTTCACTGTAGTCAAGAAAAAAGGGAAGATCTCAACCGAAAAGTCCTTTTCGGCCACGCTCAAGCCAACGCCAAAGTTCCTCAAACTACTGAGGGCAAAATACAAGGGAAAAATAGTTGGGTTCAAGGCAGAATATGGGGTATCCAGGGATGAACTTATATCCAGGGCAAGGAAGAGGATGGCTGAATATTCATTAGACATGGTCGTTGCAAACGACCTCAAGAACGTGAAGCCAGGACTGACCAAGGTGGTAGTGATTAAGGGAAGTGAAAAGACCGATCTGGAAGGTGAGAAAACTGAAGTCGCAAAAAGAATTCTCGAATTACTCCCATAAAGCATTTTCACCCGGCAGTGCGACGATGTTCTTCATTCCGAACCAGGAAGAGGACATCTTGAAAAGAGGTTCAAGAGGCGTCGCGATTTGCGTGGAGACCGGGATCACAACGAAGATAGAGCAATCCGATTCCATGGACATAAGGTTCAACGGGATCCCTATCGATAATTCCATACAGGAGGAGGTCGCAAAGATGCTCAAGTTCACGGGTCGAATATTCTCGTACTCCGATCTTCCGCCTTCAAGCGGATTTGGACTTAGTGCAGGTGCGGCTCTAACCACTGGTGCGGCTATAATGGGAAATGATGCACTGAGTGGAGAGATCTACCAGATGTCGCACAAGATAGAGATAGAGCGAGGTACTGGCTTGGGAGATGTGCAATCACAGATGACGGGGGGTTTTCACGTGAGAGTAAAGGGAGGGTGTTTCCCGTATTCATTAACTGAGAAAATTCTGGAAGCGCCAACGGAACTACTCATTCTCCCATTCAAGAAAAAGACTCCAACCGGTGAGGTGATCCAATCACCATCTAGCGTAGAAGAAATCGTAACTAACGGCAGGAAAGCATACACAAATTTCATGAAAAAACCTACCCTCAAGAACGCATTCGTCTTGGGTAGGAAATTTGCCCTGGATTCCGATCTAGTTTCACCAAAAGCGAGGAAGATCCTGGACGATCTTGCAAACGAGGTTGCCTCCGTATCTCTCATCGGGGACAGCATAATATCCGTCTTCAGTGAAGAATCTCTGGACGTTCTGAGAAAGTACGGGGATCCAATAAGAACGAAGATCTCTGCGACAGGTTTGACACTAGGCTAGGGGAAAATAGAGATAATCTCCTGTCTCTCTGATAGTAGTTTCAAATGTCTCTGCAATCTTTGACTTGAATTCCGGGTCGTCCTTTACTCCTTTGAACTTCTTTTGACCATTCTTTATCAGCAGTACATTTCCTCCCAGTTTGTTTAGTGCATTGAGATCGTGGGACACTATTATTGTTCCCTTTCCTTTGAAGTTTTCCACGACTTCCAGAACTTCCTGTGTCGACTTGATGTCAAGATGGGCGGTTGGCTCATCCATCAGGATATACTTTGAGTCCTGGATAAGTGCCCTCGCTATTATGGCCTTCTGGAGCTCTCCTCCAGAAAGGGTATTTATCGTTTTGTCCCTCAGGTCGTCGATCCCTACGTCGTTCAGCGTGTCGTGTATTCTCTTGTCGTCTTCCCACCATTCCCTTGTGATGCTGTACAACCCCATCGAAACGAATTCCTTTACAGTAAAGGTATATGACGTCGAAAATATCTGTGGCACGTATGAAATCTCCCTTGCCAGCTCCCTTCTTGTGAGATTGGCAGTTGACTTTCCATTCAGACTTATCTTTCCCTGGTAACCGACCAATCCGAGAAGGGCTTTGAGCAAAGTAGTCTTCCCTGAGCCATTCGGACCCATCAGGATGAGGTGTTCTCCATCCTGAACCTGCAGATTCAAATTGTCGAGGGCCACCTTCTTGCCATACCTTACTGTCAATCCAGTAACGTCAATCACATTCTCCTCCTCCTGAAAAGTAAGTAGATAAGTACCGGTGCCCCTATGAAAGCCGTAATTATGCCAACTGGTATTTCTCCCTGCGGAGCACTCCGTGCGATCGTATCGCTTACCAGAAGAATGTTTGCCCCTATAAGAGGGGCGACGAAAATAAGAAACCTGTGGGATTCCCCAACTATTTTCCTACCAATGTGGGGTGACACTAGACCTACGAAGCCAATGATTCCAACAACTGAAACGGCCAAGCTAGTCACCAGGCTCGAGACTAGAAGTATGATCGTCTTAACCCGACCAGAATTCACCCCAAGACTCTTCGCCTGCTCGTCTCCCATGAGCATTATGTCCAATTCTCTCCGGAAGTAAACCATAACCGGAAAAATAGCAATCAATGCGATGAAGAGCCAGAAGTCATTCGTCCATGTAGCTCCATAAAGACCCCCAAGCAACCAGAACAATACTCCTCTAAGATTGGCGATCTTCAGGTAGATTATGTACGAGGCAACCGCAGAGAATAGAAAACTGACGGAAACTCCTGCGAGAATAAGCATCTCTGTATTCACCTCGCCATCTGACCTTGAGATGGCGAATGATATTCCAACCGCCAGCATTGCAAAAATGAATGCCAGCACGGGAACCAGGTATGGAGAGACCAAAAAGCCAATGGCTGCACCAACGGCAGCTCCGCTGGAGACACCCGTCAAATAGGGATCTCCCAGTGGATTTTTGAAAATCGTTTGAGTGGTGAGGCCTGATATTCCAAGGATCGTTCCAACTATAATTGCAAGGGCTATCCTAGGAAGGCGGATGTAGAAAATTATCGTCGATATCGTCCAGTCTGGATTCTTGTGAAACAAGAAAAGGTACGTGTTCTCTAGTATTTCCTGAATCGAAATGTGCACCGGTCCGATCGACAGAGAGACAAGGACATCAACTAAAGTTAGAAAAACTAAAGAAATAGTGAAAATGTAGGCAGAGAATTTCATCAAAATGCCTGAGGGTAGAGAAATTGAGCAACCGTTTTCACTGCATATATGGTAAGTGGTCCCGGTTCATTCATCCAGTTTGATTCGGTTTGATTGAAAAATAGTATGTTATCATTCTGAACTGCCGTTATATTGTTCCAGACTTGCGATTGGTTTCCTTTTGTGAACCATGTTATGTTAGTAAGTCCAGGTATTTCGTAGTCTACAATGATCGCTTGAGGGTTGTCATTTACCACGTCCTCCAATGGAACCGTTGGATATGAAGAGTTAAGGCTACTGGCTATGTTGTACGCTCCTGCATCTACCAAAACGTTCTGGATGAAACTTCCCGGTCCAACACTGTAGATAGGTGTCGACCACATCATGTATAGTAACGATTGTTTTTTGTTGCCAGTCAGGTTGAGATAAGCACTCACATTGCTTTCCACACCATGAATATAGGATTTCATGTAGTTGACTTCTTTTTCTGCACCTGATTGGTGATTGGTGACCTTCCCCAGCGTCAACATGTCGGTATAGATGTTGGAAATATTCTGGGGTTCGAGCACCAGGACTGGGATTGAGAGATTCTGCAGTTGATTAATTATTTGAGCGGGCTGAATTGTTGTCGCCAGTACAAGGTCTGGGGTCATATTTACTACTTGCTCCACCGAAGCAGGACTGTCCATCGAAACGTGAGGAAGTGATGTCGAATTGGCTGGCCACCAGTCATAACTTGTATCTGCAACCAACAGGCTACCTGCTCCAATTGAATACATCATCTGCGTGTTCGATGGATCCATGGACACGACTCTCGTTACTGGAAGTTTAACGGGCACTTTTCTCCCAAGATCATCGGTAACGGTGATAGTTGAGGCGTTGACTTTCTGCTTGTAGGTTTCGGCATAAACAACAGAAACGGAAGCAGCTATCACAATTACGACTATTATAGATGCGATAAGTTTTGGGTTCATCAAATCAAATAAAATTGATTTATTTAAAGTTTATTTGAAAGACTTCTTCTCCTTGCACTGAGTGCAATTCACATCTGTCTGAGTTTCATTCCGAGTCTCTTGGAGAGATTTTCAAGATCCTGAGCTACATAAAAGAACCCCATCCATGCCCAACTTCCCCATTTCTTCATTCCCTTCCTCTTTACCTTTTCAATCATCTCTCTTGCGTTCTTCGGCTCTTTTCCAAAGAAGAGCATACCGAATACATCTACAGACCAGGCATCAATAGGAAATCCACCATGTGGGTTGATTATGTCGGAAGCATAGTCGCCGATCCCTGGGAGTTCCATCAATTTCTTTTTGGCTTCCATTGGTGGCATGGAAAGAATTTCCTCCGATGAAGGAAACCCATTGGCAATCATCTTTGCTGAATTTATGAGAAATTTCGCCCTGTATCCCAGCTTGCACTTCTCTGCAAACTCCTTCTCTTTCAAAACAGATATGCTTTCAGCTGACGGTTCAACAGTCAACTCAATCCCATCAAATTCGACTCTATCACCATAATTCCTGTTGATGCTTTCTATCATACCCATGCTTCTGTCCAGTCTTGCCATTTGAAGGCATATACCCAAGACAACAGAGTTGTACAGATAGGGAGTCTGAGTGTCGTGCATTCCGTAAAGATCTTCGATCGTGTGCTTGAGGATCTCATCCTTCGCTGCCATCTCGTAAAACTCTCTGAGATCCTGATCTGTTCCTATCATTTTGGCTAGATAACCTGGAATCTCCCCTTTCTTTTTTTGAGGAATCTGCACCGAAGTGTAAACGGAGAGATGCAATCTTGGCCTGTCGATTGTTCCTCTTGACACCATCTTTATCCCTGCGACGATCCCATCGATCCGCGTTGCCGTCCAAAACGTATTGCCATCCAGAATCTCGCCTGCATTGAATAGACTCCATCCCGCAGGTTTCTGAGCCGTGAGCTCAAAATTGAACGGGGGTATGGGTCGAAGGTCGAATTCGAACACATTCTCAAGCATTTGAAGATTGAGGTGTCTGGGCTATATTTACGTTGCTTCGCACGTGACAGACTTAGATTATATCGAGATTTGACGTTAATCAAAGAAAATTGAGGCCTAGATTTGCACTAAATATTTGAACGTCCTGATTATTGCGTGACAATGCAGGTTAATGTCAGGTTTTACGGGATCGTCCAAGGGGTTGGTTTCAGGGATCGAACGCGCAGGATGGCAAAGGGGCTGAACCTGAAGGGATGGGTCAAGAATTTGAGGGACGGTTCCGTGGAAGCTATGATCCAGGGAGACCCAGACACGGTCGACAAACTCATTCGGTACTGTACCTCGGAGATTCCAAATGCCCTGGTTACAGATATGAAAAAGAGATATGTCCAAGAAGACGACATGGATAATTTTAAAATAATAAAATAAGAAAAGATTAGACTTTCAGTGTTGCCTCTCCTGGTTCCCAGTTGACAGGGCAAAGACCTCCACTCTGGAGAGCCGCAAGAACTCTGAACGTTTCTTCGGTGCTCCTACCTACATTGTCATCAGTGATGACCACGTATTTCGTGATCCCTTCTGGATTGATAATGAAGAGCCCTCTGTGTGAATTCCCGGATACTTCATCGAGTACGCCGTAGTCCCTTGATATTTCTCCTTTCCTGTCCTCCACCATCGCGTACTTCACCTTTGCAACTCTATCGTCGTTTTCCACCCATGCCTTGTGGACGAAGACTGTATCTCTGCTGACTGAAACCACTTCTGCTCCAAGTTTCTTGAAGTCTGCAAGTCTGTCTGCAAATCCCTCCAGTTCGGTGGGACATACGAAAGTAAAGTCGGCAGGGTAGAAAAACAGCACGACCCACTTTCCCCTCAACTTGGATAGCCTAAAGTCTTCAAACTTTCCGTCCACGAATGCTTTCGCGTCAAAATCCGGTGCTTTCTTACCTATCATTTCATCACCCTTCAATTCGTTTAGAATAGTTAATCCTCTAATATAAATCTTAGTGGTCTCGAGGTTTAGAAATATATCGACGGGAGCGCAGTATTTTCTCAATTAACGGTCAAAGTATATGCTAGTAGTAGCTACGGTACTTGACACCATAGTTGTCCACCGAAATCCCATTGCCAGCTGCTACAACTCCGAGATCCGTTGGATTGAATTTGCTTAATTCTTGGATTATAGAGTCCTGATCCTTTTTGGACGAGATTATCATCATTCCTATGCCCATGTTGAAAACTTCGAACGCTTCCTGGTTGGGTATCTCTCCGTCTCTGTTTATTTTCTGGAACAGGGGAGGTATTTCCGGGTAGGTGAGTTTGTATCTTGCCTCTTTGAGTCTCAGCAGATTTCTAACTCCTCCGCCCGTAATGTGAGAAATTCCGTGGATATCAAATTCTTGGATAAGTTCGAACAGCTTCTTTGAATAAATTCTGGTCCCCTTTAGCAAACTCTCCCAGAATGGCTTTCCCTGGAAATCTTCCTCCAGCGTCTCCGGTTTGTTCTCATAAATCTTCCTGATCAGGGAAAAACCGTTCGAGTGAATTCCGTTAGAGGCAAGACCCGTGACCTTATCCTTCTCTTTGATGCGGATTCCTGTTATCTCTTTCCCCTTCTGAAGGTGCCCAATCACAGTTCCGGAGATGTCAATCCCGTTCACCAGATCTGGGACGGAAGCGGTCTCTCCGCCCACCATTGTTATTCCTGCTTCCACACAGGCATTGTTTATGCTCGTCCCAATCGTGGTCCCCGCACTATCG
>JAKBNO010000016.1 GCA_021831005.1 Thermoplasmata archaeon | reverse complement strand
CTCTCTTCTTGTTCAGATGGATGGATTCTAGTCCTGCCACTTTGGATATATTTTCTCCCTCTTCTATGAACCCGTCATCGGGAGAGATCACTACGTCGTTCCCGTCTTCCTTGACTCGTTCCCCTATAACTGACTCTGCACGGATCTCTTTTCCCTTGTTTCCAAGAAACGCCATGCCCTCCGGAGAGTGCATGTTAACCACAAATATCTTGTCAAACCTTTCCAGGAAAAGTTCGGACAGAACTCTTGCACTGACCGCCTCATACTGCTGGAACATCGCGTCCTGCCTGGCATATCCAAAGTAAGGGACGAGAAGAACCTTCTTCTTCGCTCCCGCATTTTGAGCTGCGTCGGCAGTGAGCAATATATCTATTATTCCTGAATCAGGGTACGTACTGCCAACCACGATTGCTTCGTTCAGCTGTTCTTCTATCTTGACATAGAGCTCGGTATCAGCAAATCGCCTCCGATTTACCCTTGCAAGTGGTATTCCGAGAATTGATGAAATTTTGGATGAGAGTCCCTCTGAATTGCCTGCAGAAACTATCTTCACTGAACTCAATTTCGTCAGACTTTAAAACGTTACTGCTCGTTCAGTTTCATCAGATCTTCTATCCTGAAATTGCACTTCTTTTCGAGATAAGAATTCAGGCGCTTCAATCTGGGAACCTCTGAGGCCAGACCCTTTTTCTTATAGTTCTCTGCAATCTCTTCAATAGTCACCACCTTGTCACCCTTGAGAAGTGTATCGGAATTGCAAACTATCTTCTCTTCTATTGTCCGTGGGATGTAATCCTGATCAGGAAGCTTGAGTTTCTTTGCAGTGTTTTTCAACAACCCTGCTCCTACGTGGGTGCTACAGAATCTAGCAATAGTTTCGTCCATGTCTTCCCTCTTCAGAATTTTATATCCTTCCACTCCATGAAAGATGCTGTGTGTCACAGTTCGCCCAATGTCGTGAAGGAGCGCTCCTGCTTCTAGGAGCCTCGGGTCTGAATCGCATCCTTTTCCAGTTGTTAAGGCAACTTTGCTGCACATTACTGAGTGCCTCTTTAATCGGTCATCCGCACCGTACTTATCGAGAAGAGCTAGACATTCCTCTCTTCCAGGTATCCTCAGAACTTTCTTTCCCTTCTCTTGGGGAATTATTTTCAATTCTCCCTTCAATCCCTTCTCTCTCCCGAGTCTATCTAGAAAAATAGACAGAGCGGAAACTTCAGAGTGGGGTTGGTTCTTCACCGCAATGTTGTAATCCGCCATTTCATAGATTGGTCTGGGTACCTTCTCCGATCCCACTATGACCATAATGTTCTCTATTTTCTTTATCTCATCTATCTTTTCTTCAATGGGAACGCCATACATCGTGAGGTGTACCTTCGTTCCCTTGAATTTCCTGATCGCTTCCGAGTAGTTTCCAAATTCAAGTTCGAAATTTCCTCCGAATTTTTTGGAGACGTTATCAATTGTTCTCTTAAGTTTGTCGTCGACCTTGTCGACTATGATCTTGTCCGCACCAAAAGCTCTCGACACCAGTGCGACGTGTGTCGTTATTCTCTTGTCTCTTTCCGGTCTGTGTCCTATCCTGAGGACCGTTATCAAGCTACTTTCTCCACCCTCATTCCCTTGATGGTGAGATGATTGCTCCGTTTTATTATGGCCCTTACATACGTTGGAGATTGTTTCAACTTTTCCTGTATCTCTGCAATGTACTGGGTTCCGTCGTCGATCATTTTCGTTATCTTGTTGCAGTACGTCTCTATCTCGGAATCCTCCAGCGATGCAACGTAAATGACGTCTCCTGCCTCCTCAGTCGGCAGCAGGATGTTTATCTGTATGCTGGTGTAGTAATTGTGGAATACCTTCTTCGGACCCGCCGGAGTGTTGGACCACTGAGATTCCACAAATTTTATTTTTTCCATGTATTTCAGGACCTCAACCGCCTTGGCCCCCAATTTATGTTTCACTTCGTCCTCAGTCATCCAGTTCTGGTTGAGAAGCTTCAATAACTCACTTTTTGTCTTGTCGTTTGAGATCGTGAAGATCGTTACTAAGTCACCTACATCATTAACGACTTTAATTTTATTCATAGACTTCCCCCTTATTTCCTCGTCACTTAAATACCTTCATTCGAAAATAACTAAAAACGTCAGGAGGAATGGAGGAGGTCAGTCCCGCTTTATGGCTAATTGCTGTGCCATGATGAATGGAATTCCTACCCACAGGATGGCAGATATTATGAGAAGTGTTGGAGTGACCCCGAAATTCGCGGGATTTATGCTCTGTGAAGTTCCAAAGGCACCCAGTCCTCCTCCCAGGTCGTGGGTGATGAAGAGCTGGAAGAGGGAAGCATATCCTGCGGGGTTGGCATAATCAAACAGAACCTGAAGGGTGATGTAGAAAGAAGTACCCGTCGCTATTGAGAATGCAGACACTATCACGTCAAAGATAACGCTCCAGAAGAGACCGAAGATCATGAAGACTGCTATGAGCGCACCCAGTAATGAACCCGGAGACTTTAACAGATGAGAGAAGAAATAGGATATTGCCAGGAATGAAATTCCGACAATAGAAAAAGCCCATGACACCTGTAGAATAAATGATGCTGGCATTAAGATTTTGAAGTAATGGTATGAAATCAGAGCGCTGATGACCACTGCAGCCACTATTGAGAGAGTCACCACTACTGAATTGGCCAGGAATCTGGACCGGATCGCCCCTCCCTTAGTTATCGGCCTCTTTATGACGGTCTCGAGAACTCCGGTAACCCTATCTTTTCCGTAAGTGAAGTATGCCATGAACACAGCGAGCAGGGGAATGAATATCATCAGGAGAGAACTCTCGCTGGAGAAGAATGCGGTCTCAACCGTGCTAATAGTTGATGGCTTGTAAAGAGACAGTGGACCGATCGGAGCTTTGAAGTAGACCGTGGAAGAATAGCTGCTCTTGATGTAAAGACCGTACGTTCTGTTAACAGCGCTGGATCCAAGTGATGGAAACACGCTGATGTGGGTGAAATAAGAATACTGGTGCTCCCAGACGTATGAGGTGCTCAGTACTCCTGACACAACCGGAGCGAGATTCACATCTAGCGAAGGCGACGTGTGGTTCCCGGTTGGACCAACGTAGAACAGCAAGAACCCTAGACTGGATGAGTTCCGTGGATCCGATATTCCGCCCGCCACTTCTAACCCGGAATACTTCGTGTTCACAACGTTTACTGTCATTGATGTGTTCGTGCTAGTAGACAGACCAAAGGATGATTTGTAAGTATAATTCAGGGTAAGGTAGACTGAGGTACCACGGTCTATCCTATCCTTTGCTGGTGCTATGATATTGAAATTCATAGTGCCCGGAGATGATTCCGTTCCCGGATAGACGGTACCATTCAGCGATGTACTAGCGGAGATTTCTTTTGCGGGATTACCGTTCTGGTCATAAAAGTAAGAAATTAGCGTGAGACCGTTTCCAGTCACGTAGTAGCCGGCGATCTCATTGATGGTACTGATCCTCGCTGTGTGTGAGGTAGAAGAGACTCCCCCCTCATAGGCTATCAAGGCTGAGAGCCCAATGATGGCAACTATAAGGACGATCGAGAATCTGTTTGTGAGAGACCTTTTGATCTCGTAAACGACCGGCCTCATCTATAATCACTTCCGGGGGTGGATGTTCGTTCCCCTTGGAATTTGTCGGGCGGAATCAAACTCATGCTCGTAACGAGAATGCCTTGGGAATCGTGGTTAACCGTCCAGTGTTTTCTCTCACCAGGTTGAAGGGAACCGATCTTTTTCATTGTCTCAATCCATCCTTTGCGATCTCCGGCATTCTCATCTCTTACCTTATTTTTTTACCTTTTTCTCATCTCTCCCTCTGTTCCTCATTACCAAGACCAGTACGATTACGACTACTATTATAACCAGGAGAATAGCCAAGCCCAATCCTGGATATGGGTTGAGGCGTTTGGTTGGAGTTGTAGTCTGGTTCACCGGAGTGGTGGAAGTTTTGTAGAGAGTTGAATGGTTAAGTAGAGATGAATTTATCATTTCTCCATAGTAATTCTGATAGCTCACCAGAATTGAGATGTACGCAGTTCCGTTGGTTGCACCTGACGGAAGGTTGAATGTCAGGGAGAATGGAGTCGGGGTGTTCGAATCTACTTCTCCGATGTATGTTGACCCGGTTGAAGAGAGATCCCTTTGTGCAAAAGTTGCATTCAGGGTGAGGTAATAAGCAGACCCTGTTCCCTCGTCCAGGAGCGTGCCACTCACGGTCACGGTGCTCGCCGAAGTATTCTCGGAGAATCCCTGTATGATGAGGGCAACCTTCGCAACTCCCAGGAACCCTACCTCAAAACTCTTCGTTATGACCGTCCCGGTGCTGTTGTAATATTCGATGCTGATACTTACTGCATAAGCTCCCTGAGCCGTGCTCGGTGAAGTACTCAGTTCAATAGGCACGGAGATGCTTCCACTAGGAAGTAGTGAGACGTTGGGGTAATAGAAAGTTGAATTCCCTGTGACCGTAAAACCTGCTGGGGCACTAATACTGATAACCGGAGAGTACAAGGTAGTGTTGCCTATGTTAGCAATATCCAGTACAGCAGACGAATTGATACCGAGAACGACGTAAGGAGAATTCATTTTTACGGCTAGAGAAACGTTCTCTGAAGTATTGGGCTGTTGCGTGTGGAAACCAGAGGACAATTGCACTGAAGATTGAGTACCCGAGGGAGTCGTGAAGGACTCTGTAAAGTCAACCGTCACGGCGCCAGAGACTGTGCTTGAGACATAGACGGGTTCGGTCCATGCGAAAGACTGTCCCACATTGAGCGAGCTAATCGTAGGGAATTGCTCGAGGAAACTCAACTGTGACTGAGATGAAGCCTGACTCTCAATGTTGGATAGGTTTGCGTTCCCGCTGTTCTTGAAAATGAAGGATACATTGTTTGTCTTCCCTGAATTTAGTAATTCTGTTGAACTTGTCACGTTGATGGAAGTTAATAGGGGTTGAACACTGAAAGTTGTAACATTGCTCGTCGAGGATAGCGTTCCATATGGATTGTAGAAGTTAATTGTGAAGTTTACAGAAATTACGCCAGACGTTCCAGCAGAGATGAAGACGGGTTCTGTGAGGTTATAATAACCTCCGGGAGACACTGAACCAATCGTTGGAAACGGCTTCGTGAATGTTATCGCAGCTTGAGACGTTTCACTCACTTTCGGGTTAGTTATGCTTCCCGTTCCCCCGTTCTTTATCGACAGTGGAAGAATCGTGGTGTCTCCCGCATAAAGACTAGTCCCGGAAGCGGTTATTCCAACCAACGACGTTCCGAGAAAAGTCAAGTTCAAATTGAAATTCTGATTATTCGCAACAGGGTTCGTTCCGTAAGGAAAACTCACCCAGTAATGAATGTAAAGAGTGAATGTGTAATTCCCTTTACTCGCGTTATTAAACGCGTAAATAGGATAAGTCAGCGTGAAGTAAGTCCCGGTATTCACGTTGGTCTTGTTTATCTGTTCAGAGGATACGCCGCCTGCTCCATAGAACGGATGGGTCATATTCACGGTGAACTGCGCCAAGCTAATGTCTTGGGCATCATCCATGCCTATCTTTAGTTGATAGGAATTCCCATTGGTTCCCACAGACATGGTCGAGTTGATCACGCTAAACGGGTACGAATATTGCCCCGTCGACTGAGTATTTGTCTGTCCACTAGCAACGGTCGAAACAGAAAGACTGAGGAGCAGCATTGACAAGATTGCCACTGCAACGGGCACTTTCAGTTTCGAAAAAACGACTTTCTTGGTTCCAATTTCTTTCATTTTATCACTTCTTTGACTACTTTTCTATCTTTTGACTTGACATTCTTCATTCTGATTCACCTATCGTATTGAAGAAATATTCCTCCAGCGATTCTCCAGATGGTTCAAATTTTCTGACCCTATATCCTGCTTTCACTAGTTCTTCAACAATGTTTGGATAGTTTTTCTTCTCTGTCTTCAACGATGTTAGGGATATTCCATTTATGGTTTGCTTTATTTCTCCATACTTGGATAATATGGCCAATGACTTGTCGTCGAGATTGTCCAACTCAATTGAGATTTTTTCACGACCGAGTTCGTTAAGCTGGCTTCTATTGAGAACCCGGATAAGTTTGCCGTGATGGATTATAGCTATGCGATCCGAAACTGCCTCTATTTCTGTCAGTATATGTGATGAAAGCAGTACGGCCTTTCCTTTCTTCTTCTGATCCAATATCAGATTCCTGACGAATTGAACACCCTCCGGATCCAGACCATTTAGGGTTTCATCGAACATCAGATTGTGGGGATCGCCAATGAGAGATTCTGCTAGGGAGAATCTCTTCTTCATTCCCTGCGAATATGCCCTCAGTTTCTTGTCCCTATGTGGCCAGAGTCCCACCTGCCTGAGCAACTCATTGATGTGTTCTTCTTCCTGATCTCTTTTCAACCCATAATATCCAGCGAAGTATCTAAGCAGCGGAACTGCTTTGGCATTCAGTTCGAAATTTGGAAGTTCGGGTACCCATCCTATCTGCCTGGATGCATCGGTTTTCTTCTTCGTTATGCTTTCACCATCGATAAAAACGTCACCCACTGTTGGTAGTGTCACGCCTGCTACGATTCTGATCGTTGTCGATTTTCCAGCCCCATTCAACCCCACGAACCCGAGTATCTCCCCGTCCTTGACTTCGAGTGAAACAGAGTCAACCGCTGCTCCATCTTTCGCAGAATAAATCTTTGTAAGGTTTTCTATAGTTATCATGAGGGATGGGCCCTATTCTTTTGCTTCTCCCTAATGGGATGCATATATAAAACGATATCGATATCGATAGTTACGCCCCAAAAAAAGATTGGGAGTTATGCAACTTCCTGGATCAATAAGCTCCTCCCAAAAGAAGTTCTCACTGAAAGAGGGTGGGTGCAAGCGGTTAATGTGACTCTCAACGATTCCTTGTACAACGCACAGAGCAATTCATATATACCTGTAACGTCAAATATCGAACTGACTGGAAATTATGTAATGTATAATTACCAGATTAGCGGTGAGAGTCAGTCCTGCATAGTAGGAGGATACGCAATACAATTCCAAATTTATCAACCTAACGGATAATACTCTAATTTCTTTTTTTGTCTAACAGAAAAATTTTACTACTGATGGCAGAGGTTTCTAGTTCTGTTAAACTGCGACTGGCTGGTTGGAGCAGAACTGCCATGATGCGGTTCTAAATGGTTGAGTGGACTTTAATATAATGTTTAATCCTATTGTGTGTAACGATTAAAATAACGCCGGCAATTACCCCACCTATCAGCAGCTGAAAAATGCCAAGGGTAAGTGAGATCTTTTCTGCTTCGTCTAACTTTCCTCTGGAGAGTGCTTTGTAGAGAAGGAAATAATCCAAAATTGCCCATAATAAAAGGACGGTTATCTCTATCGAAAAGGCTATCAAGATATATTCGAATATAGCCGGAAAAGGATGTACTTTAACTTCCGCAAAGATAAGAATAAGAACTCCGGATAAGAATAGCAAAGTTTGGGCCCCTATAGCGGCCAGTGTCAGTCTTTTTAAGAAGGAAATCCCACTTTCCTGCATAAAATACGATCCGATTCTAAAATATAACTTATTTGCTCGTAGCGACCTTTTTGTTTTCAGAATATATCGAGTATTCTTTTTGAAAGAAAGCCACCCTGAAAAACAAGCTTCTGAGTAATTAAAAACCAAGGTAGTTCAAGTTTCATTTCTTAGTTATATTCATCTATCACTGGCCCTGGGGTTCTCAGTTGTAGTCTAACTTCCTATCTTTTTAGGGTGTTTTATACAATGTACAAAAAAACCATTGATGTTCCTCCATATTTGAGATCGCTTTATAATAGCATGATGTATAAGGAAGATCAAGAAGCCATCTGGTACATACCTTGCGGAGATCCAATCCGTATGGGAAAATGGTAAGACAAGGCAGAAGGTGATACGCTAAATAGGCAAGGAGGCGGAGGGTGAACCCGTGAGGAGGGTTAGCTCCTCTTCCGTGAAGGTCAACCAGACACTGGACTCGCACGTGAATTTGAAAGTGAGGTAACAAAAAAATTTCTTATAAACAGAATACATTT
>JAKBNO010000092.1 GCA_021831005.1 Thermoplasmata archaeon | reverse complement strand
TCGGAGTGGATGACACAGACAAGGCAATAGAAAAATTTGAAAGCGCGGGTGGCAAGCAGGTACACGAAAAGGCAGAGGCTCCGGGGGAAGGATGGTCCTATATCGGAAAGGATCCTGAGGACAATCCTGTCGGAATTTTCCAGGCAAAGTTAAAGATGTGAACTCTGAGATCAATTGTTCAATCTTTTTCTTCTTACCTTTGATGTAAGAAAAGTCAACCAATTGACTATCATTTGATAACAGGATCTCGAATCTGTTATCGAAGCTATCAAAGCGCTCTGCGCTGATAGAGCCAAGATTCCCCGTGGATGTAACATTTGGAAGAGATGTTCCCCAGAGACATCTCAAGGCAAAGTTCTCTTTTAGAAATTACAACTTTATTTCCGAGAGAAAGAAGAGGAATCTATCGTTGCAAATAGATGATCTGATATCTCAAATGAAGAGCAGGGAGACCACATTTTTCGTTCTAGAAGAATTCTGTCAGGTACTGGACGGGTATGACAGAAGAGAGGTCATTACACTGCTCAAGGAGAAAATCAGCCGGGGACCAGAGCATCCACTACGTTGGGAGGATATCACTTGACTCTGGCACGTTTAAGGGGCGGCACGAGTGCTTCCAGGTCGCGGGAGAAAGAGATGCAACATCCAATCTCCCGAACAAATTCAAGGTCACGAGTGATCTCATTTCCAACCTGCTGGTGAAGAAATGATATTTATCCATAAAGACATTGGATGAGTGATGAAAGGGGAGGTCAACGATAGTTACCTCAATGCACTCCTCCGGCTAGAGGTAAAAAATGATTATTCATTGGAGCCAGTTTCAATACAATTTTACAAAGAGGCCAGGAATTATCTCGAGAGCCTTAAAGAGAAAATAGAAACCGAAACCGTGAAAAAGAATTCTAGGCAGGTAGGTAAACTGACAAATGAACTGGAAGGATCAGAAAAATTTCTGAGGAAGATCATAGAGTTGAGAGTATCGAAGATCCTTAAGGCTAAAGCGAACAACGAAAAGGAAGAGCTTGAAGGGAAGATGACTCCCGAGGAACAGATATTCTTCGAGAACATTGCTAAGTCAGTGAGTGAATTTTCAACGCAACTCGAACAGGGTGAAATTATAATACCCTCAAAGGAGAAGGAAGCTGAAGAAGAGGAGGAAATGGAGGTCGGAGGGGAGCAGGAAGAGTCAGAAGAAAAGAAAGTGGTCGTATACATTCTGGAAGAAATCAAGGGAATATCGATAATGGGCAAACCTGTTAACCTCAGGAAAGAGGACATAGTCACTCTCCCATCAAAATACGCGGGAGTGATTGTCAAACAGGGTCTCGGAAAAATACTGGAAGGAAGAGAAGCATAAGTCTCAATTTGCGAGTCCCTGAATGGTTGATGGCTCATTCGTTCTTCCTCAAAAAGGAAATATTTTCATTGTCAAGGTCAAGAATTAAGAAAATACTGCGGTTCTGATGGCATAGAAAAATAGCCGAAAAATAGAGATTAAGAAATCTATATATACGGAGTGTCGCTATCGTTATTTTGCTCATTATGCACCCTGTGATTGTATAGTCGCAGGGGAAGGACTGAAATCCTTTTTAGGGTTGATGAAGGTCAGCAAAGGGTTAGAAAGAGATGGATTGTTACAGTACGCAGGCCACTTGATGGATGGCTCGGCTCGGGCACCGATGAAGACCGTGCCAAGCTGCGATATGCTTCGGGGAGGCGCAAGGAGCCTTAGATCCGAAGATTGTCAAATGGGAATTCCTGTCCCTTATGGGACATTCTCGAAAGAGAAGGGGAACCCCGGGAATTGAAACATCTTAGTACCGGGAGGAAAAGAAATCAACAGAGATGCCGTTAGTAAGGGCGACCGAAAGCGGCAAAGGGCAAACCGAATCACCTCTTGAAAGAGAGGAAAGATGTGGAGTTTGGAGTCAGGCTAATACCCTAGATAATAAGTTCAAGTTTCTGGAAAGAGACACCTTAGAGGGTGATAGTCCCGTGAATGTATTTATCTGAGTTACAAGCTTGAATTTCCAGAGTACCGTGCGTCGGAATTCGCGCGGGAATATGGGTCTCACTAAGATCCAACCCTAAATATGTCTCGAGTCCGATAGTTTACTAGTACCGCGAGGGAAAGCTGAAAAGTAGCCCGAAAGGGTGGTGAAAAGGACCTGAAACCAAGTGGCTATTAACTGGCAATGCGTGAAAGAGATGACGTTTATAACTGATCAGCGTGTTGCTGTCCGTGTTGAAGAACGGGCCAGGGAGTTCTAATCAGCGGCGAGGTTAATTCCTAAAAAGGAAGGAGCCGGAGCGAAAGCAATAAGCCCGCACCGTAAGGGAGGGGCAACGTGAGCTCGCGTGAAGTCGCTGGTGGGAGACCCGAAGCCGGTCGATCTAATCTTGGGCAGGTTGAAGCCTAGCGAAAGCTGGGTGGAGGACCGAGCAGGTTCTGATGTGCAAATCGTTCTGTTGACCTGAGATTAGGGGTTAAAGGCTAATCTAGGCCGGTAATAGCGGGTTCCCCTCGAGACTACCCGCAGGTAGACCTGAGCAGAGGCGTTTGGTGGCGTAGAGAAATGTATAGGGTAAGCTATCCTGAAAGGGATGGCCCTCTTAACAAACTCCGAATCCGCCAAAGCCGTAGAAGCTTGGTGCTAGGGGATCGGGATAAGCTTGATCCCCGAGAGGAGAAGAATTCAGACGTAGGTTAAGGTCCCTAAGTTATGGTTAAGTGTAAACTAAAGGATGTTCGCGACCCAAGACAGCTGGGAGGTTGGCTTAGAAGCAGCCATCCTTCAAAGAGTGCGTAATAGCTCACCCGTCGAGGTTGCAGGCTCCGAAGATGGACGGGACTAAACCATACACCGATACCTACGGACACCGCAAGGTGATTCGGTAGGGGGGCGTGCTGCCGGGGCAGAAGTGCCTTCGAAAGGAGGTATGGACCCGACAGTATCGTGGATCCTGGTGAAAGTAGCAGCATAGAGTCGTGAGAATCGACTCCGCCGAAAGGGCTAAGGGTTCCTCGGCAACGATCGTCAGCCGAGGGTTAGCCGGTCCTAAGGTAATCCCTAACTCGAGATTACCAAATGGGAAAACGGTTAATATTCCGTTGCCTCAACTGTTCCGTCTCAACAAAGACATTTGGGGATAGGTCGAGTAATCCCGTCAGGTTATTTTAGTCCATACGTCGATGGAGTACCGTAATGGTGAGAAGTCGACAAAAGGACACAAGCTGCCCTTGTGGCGGTTCGGCCAATTCCTCGAGTCCGTGAAAATTTGTTGAGAGTCAAAGTTGAGTCCGTACCAAGAACCGACACTGGTGCCCCTGGGTGAGAAGCCCAAGGCGTATTGGACAAATCTTCGCGAGGGAACTCGGCAAACTAGCTTCGTATCTTCGGTAGAAGGAGTGCCTAGTCCTTGAAAGACTAGGTCGCAGTGGCTAGGGGACTCCGACTGTTTAACAAAAACACAGATCGCAGCGAGCCCGAAAGGGTGTGTATTGCGGTTGAAGCCTGCCCAGTGGCGGTACCTGAAAACCCGGTTCAACGGGGAGAAGGGCCGCTAAACGGCGGGGGTAACTATGACCCTCTTAAGGTAGCGTAATACCTAGCCGCTTAATTGGCGGCTTGCATGAAGGTCCAACGAGGGTCCCACTGTCCCCGCGATGAGTCCAGTGAAATTGATGTACTGGTGCACAATCCAGTCTCTCCCACGTGAAAGCGAAGTCCCCGTGGAGCTTTACTGCAGCCTGTTGTTGTGATATGGTCCTAGGTGTGTAGAGTAGGCGGGAGCCGTCGAAGGATGCTCGTCAGGGTATCTGGAGGCACCGATGAAACACCGCCCTTCTGGGGTTATGTCACTAACCTGATAAAGGGACACCGATAGGTGGGCAGTTTGGGTGGGGCGCCACGCCCTCGAAAAGATAACAAGGGCCCCCAAAGGTTGGCTCAGGAGGGTCAGTAATCCTCCGTAGAGCGTAAGGGCAAAAGCCAGCTTGACTCGTTCACACACAATAAGGGAACGAGATACGAAAGTAAGGCCTAGCGAACCACCCAGTCCTCTTTAGTGGGGGCGGGTGATAAGAGAGAAGTTACCCCAGGGATAACTGAGTCGTCTCCGGCAAGAGTTCATATCGACCCGGAGGTTTGCTACTTCGATGTCGTCTGTTCCTATCCTGGCGGTGCAGCAGCTGCCAAGGGTGGGGCTGTTCGCCCATTAAAAGGGATCCTGAGATGGGTTCACTACGTTGCGAGACAGTAGGGTTGCTTCTCCGTGGGAGTGCATTGATGCCTGAAGGGAAGGAGCCTTTAGTACGAGAGGAACGGGGCTTCGTGGTCTCTAGTTTACCGGTTGTCTGACAAGGCATTCGCCGGGCAGCCACATCATATGCGGATAAGAACTGAAAGCATCTAAGTTCGAAACCGTCCCTGAAAAGAGGCATCATCATTAGATCTCCTGTAAAAGACAGGGTTGATAGGATCGGGATGTACGCACCAAGCCGCAAGGCGAGGTGTTCAGTCCGCGATTACTAAAGATCGAAAATCTGTAAAATCCATTATCTAACCCTTGCTGATTTATGAGCAACTTTTTTTATTCGTTCAGCCTCTAATCTTAGGGACGTTTTCTTGGTCTGACTACCAATTTGTTATAATAGAATCAGCCTTGAGAGTCCTTATGAATAAGTTGTGATGTAAGTCGAAGAATGAAGTGAAACCAAGTGATGTCGATTATGTTTGAACATTTAGACTGAGTTTACTTCTTCTTGCCTTCGAACAGTTTTCCCAGGTCATCGACATCCTGGGTGGATAGGGATATGTTTACACTTCCTACGTTCTCCTCCAGTTGTTCTTCCCTTGTGGCTCCTAGGATTGGAAAGATGTATTTTCCTCTGTTGATGAGCCAGTACAGAGCAAGTTGCGACATGGTCACATCCTTTTGTTTGGCAATCTCACTGAATTTTTCGAGAGATGCCTGGTTTTCCGCTTGAAGTTGGTTCTTCTCAAACCATCTCTCATATTCCTTTCGTGAACCCTTGCTGTTTTCTTTGATGTATCTCCCCGCAAGGACTCCTTGTGCTAGTGGACTGTAGATCATCGATGCTAGCGAGTTGTCCTCTGCCACCTTTATGTTAGTATTCTCCAGTTCCCTCTCAATCAGGTTGTACTTGTCCTGAATGAAAGCAGGCGGTTCAAGTGGCTCAAAATATCTGAGATTGAGAAATTTGATGATGTTGTGGGCGGAGTGATTTGAAATTCCATAGTGAAGTATCAAACCCTCGTCCTCAAGGATATTCATCGTCTTTGCAGTTTGCTCAATTCCGCTATCTTCATCGGGGCCATGAACCATATAGAAGTCCACATACTTCAACTTGAGTCTCTCTAGACTTTTTGCAATTGCACTCCACACGTGTTTCCTGTTGGCACCCAGGTCATTTGGGAGAGGTCCAGTTCTGCCCATTACTTTCGTAGAGATCACAAAGCTCTCCCTATCATAACCCTTCAATGCTTCTCCAACAATCTTCTCTGCTAATCCAACATTCTCAAAATTCGTTGTGAAAGTATCTCTATCGTAAATACCCCTGTAAACGTCAGCTGTATCGAAAAAGTTGATTCCTAAATCGTATGCTTTCTTTATCAATTTAATCGAAGTTTGCCTGTTTACTTCCCTCTTTCCACCCGTTTCACGGCTCGGAAGATACCACGTACCGAATATCAATTCAGAAACCTTGATCCCAGTCTTGCCAAAGCTCTTGTACTTCATGATTCAGTTAACCTCAACTCATTCAAATTTTTTAGGTTCCAAACTGTGGAACTAGTTGATGATGAATTGAGTTACAATTTGGCATCATTGCGGTCTTGCTTCCAAAAGAAGTTAATATTGCCGTGCTTATAGGGAAAATCAGGCGGAGGTTGTCGAGCTTGGTCAAAGGCACTAGATTCAGGGTCTAGTCCCGTAGGGGTTCGCCGGTTCAAATCCGGCCCTCCGCACTGAGAGAAATAATTGACCAGATTTGTCAAGAACATTTGTTGATTGAGCATCTCTTTTCAGTAACAGTAAATGTATCGATAAAAGAGGTAAATTTTGGCATCTAGGCCTACGGTGGACGAGTTAATACCTTTCGGCCACTAAATCAATAAATACGCATATGTTGTTTTAGAACAATGAAAGTACTCGTCTTTGTAAAACAAATTCCCGACGTGCACGACATAAAATTCGACTCGGTTACTAAAAGGATATTGAGGGAAGGAGTACCATTGATGATGAACTCTTTTGACAAGAAGGCGGTTGAGGAGGCAATAAGACTTGGAGAGAAGTATGGCGCAGAGACGATCATAGCTTCTATGGGTCCTCCGAGCGCAGTCGATGTTCTAAATGAGGGTATGAAAATGGGGATTCAAAAAGGTTACCTCTTAACCGATGGAAAATTCGGTGGATCGGACACGCAGGCAACGTCAACGATACTCTCCAGGTTCGCGTCCACTATTAAGCCTGCCATCATTCTTACTGGAAAATATTCGTTGGACGGCGAAACTTCCCAGGTCCCCCCAGAAATAGCTGTAAAACTATCCTACAATTTTAAATCAAGCATTTCGAAGATTGAAGTTAACGGTGACAAAGCTGTAGTGGAACACGAAAACGAACTCGGGCTATACAGCATCGGCGTTACTCTCCCTGCTGTCTTTTCCGTGAGTGAGAAGATTAACAAAGCTAGACCAATCAAACCCGGAGCCCCGGATTACTCAGATTCTATCGTCACAATTGATTCCTCGACGTTGAAATTAGACTCAAATGGTGTCGATATGAGCCCTACGGTTGTGTTTGCAACTAAGACCATGCAAAGTACCAGGAGATGCGAGATTCTAGAAACGAACCAAGACGTCTTCAGAACATTGACGGCAATCTTAAAGGAAAATCAGGTCAAAGCAGAGACATCGTCGAAAATGCCAATGCCGAGCTTCAGTTTGGAGGGACCACTGATTATGGGAATCGCACTCGATGATCCACAGATTTCGGTGGAGATTGCCACTAAAATTTCATCCCTTGCCCTGTCAAATAGTCTCAACCCAGTAATGTTAGGGAATATACCACAGGAAAAACTTAAAGGAATGCCGTCCCCAGTCTATTATCATTTAGGGTCGCAAGATTTGTTTGATATGCTAACGGCACTGCTGAATTTCATCGATGAGAAACATCCCGAATATGTCATATTTCCTTCTACTACTAGGGGGAGAGAACTTGCCGGGACAATTGCAGGTGAACTTAACCTTGGTCTTACGGCGGATTGTGTGGACCTTGAAATAGACAAAGGGAGATTGATACAACACAAACCTTCATTCGGCGGTTCAATTATCGCGTCAATCTATTCTAAGACAAAACCTGCAATGGCAACAGTGAGACCAGGCATTTTTGAAACGATGCTGACAGACGAAGCGTTTCAGGTCAAGGAATTGGACGTTCAAAACAACAGACACGAGGAGATTCTTTCTTTTTCGCCTGTCCCTGAAGAGTACCAGCCACTTCATTCCGGAAGGATTGTATTTGGAATTGGGAGAGGCGCCACTAGTAAGGAAACGATCAAGAAAGTGTTACAGCTTGCGCGAATGACGGGCGGGACTATTGGCGCATCGAGGCCGGTGGTAGACATGGGGCTCATTCCAAGACAGCAACAAATAGGCCTGACAGGATATTCAATTTCTCCAGACGTATATATTGCTTTAGGTATATCCGGTCAAGCGAATCACGTAGTCGGTTTAAGGTACTGCAAAAAGGTAATAGCAATCAACACAGATCCCAATTCAATGATATTCAAATTCGCCGATTATGGCTTAATTATGGATGTCACAAAATTCCTAGATGGAATGATTTCGCAAATAGACACAGAATCTTCTGCCATTCATTGAAATTCCTCCCTTAGAACACCTCTCAACCAATAGAAAACTCAAATCTTCGAAACTCACACACATATAGTCTCGTCAAGACCTAGTCCTCTTCATTGGCTTACATAGTGGATACAGGTTAAGAAGAGGCACAAACCACTAAATCATTAATTGGATCAAAGAGGACCAATCCGTTCTCAAAACCCTATGTAACCTTGTACACAGGCATGTTCGGATCGTATACCATCTCAGTCGAACCTGCTTCAAAAGCCTCAGGCTTGCTTCTGACGTACAGGTATTCA
>JAKBNO010000081.1 GCA_021831005.1 Thermoplasmata archaeon | reverse complement strand
AGAGCCATTTCTGAGATCGTGAATAATGTCCTCAGCTCGAGGCTCTTCCTTTTCCTCAACAGGAAATGCAGAGAATGTGAAATATTCTGGTTGATTATGACGCATCTTCCTGGTGTTAAAAGATCACTTTATCTCTACTTTTTTCATCCTCGTCTTGACTTCGGGCTTCATCACTACTGACTTGCCAGCCTTCATTATCTCCTCGGACGCCTTGAGAAAGTGATTCAGAGCGTCTCCAACTCCGTGGCTCATCGAAGGAACCGTTATCTTGATCTCAATCGTAATCCTGTCTTCCTTCTCTTCTCCTGCCATATTACTTCATTTCTATATCCAGAACGCCGTTAATAAACTCTGCCTTGATGGGATTCTTGTCGGAATACACAGTTGGGAGATAGAACACCCTCTTCCAGTTCCCTATCTGGATTATGAGCTCTCCTCCCTTGTTGAAAACCTCAAGATTCTTTTTATCTGCAAATGGCAATTTCAGTCTTACGAAGTACTTTCCATGCTCCTTAACAAACTGTATGTTCTTCTCTCTCGAGAATATGTCAAGTGGATCCGAATCAGAATAGATCAGGGAAGACATCTCTTCCAATCTCTCTATCCCGATTGGTTCTTCCTTCAGCATTGGTACCTTGAATATCTTCACATCTGAGAAAGAGTCGTTGACGTCCTTGATAATTTCCCCCTGATTAGATCTCCATCCCTTGAAGAATGCTCCCGTGCTGTCGTCGTAAATCTTGTTTACAAAAACAGAGTCAACAGGGTAACCGTAGAGGAGTAAGTATGTGAATGCTCTCTTCGTTTCGCTGAGGGACATCTTGTCCGGATTCATCACCAATCTGATGGTGGAGACCTTCGGGTCCGTCAGGATGGATCTTATTCTTCTGAGATATTCATAAAGGGTCTCAACGCTCTTGAACACCTCATCGTCAGGTATCGTGATATTGGATACAGTATTCCACATCGGTCTGACCAGTTTGGCCGCAAATCTACCCATCGGGAATATCTTGTCCATGTACCACGTCATTGCTTCCGGGAAAGAGAGGAGCTTGAGAGATTCCCCGGTAGGTGCGCTGTCGATAACTATGGCATCAAAATCCTTCTCCTCATAATATTGTCTCAGATAGAGCAGTTGAGAAGCTTCGTCAAAACCAGGGAGGGTAGCTATTTCTTCTGCAGATATGGGATCTAGGCCCTCCGTTTGGAAGAGTCCGGTGAGATATCCTTTCAACTCGTTCCAGTGAGTATTTATGGCTTCGTTTACGCTGACTTCCTGGGCATACAGGTTCTCTGCCATCTTCTTAGGCTTTGGCCCTATTTCGATCCCAAAAGCGTCACCTAGGCTGTGGGCTGGGTCTGTAGAAATCACTAAAGTTTTCTTCCCGCTTTTCGCGATGGAACAAGCAGTCGAAGCTGCAATGCTGGTCTTTCCAACTCCACCCTTTCCTGTATATAGCAGGATTCTTTGACCCATGCTAGGGAATTGCAATTGACTAAATTTACTCTTCTAAAGATTCGACTGAAGATATTGTTGTCCTAAAAACAGCGTTCTGTCAAACTACTAGAATACGCTGAAGAAATTGATTACATACTTGAAGAAAGCCAGGAAGTGATCCTTGGTTGCCAATGCGAAATACTTGACGTTAATCCCAGTTATGTACCAGACACCCAGCGTTACTATGAAAAATGACAATAACACCAAGAAAAACGATAACTTTGCAATCCGTCGTGACATGGCCTTCGATTCTTAATGGAAATTCATCTATTAATCCTTATTCTATCTTAAGTGCACTATTCAGAAAATACTATGGAAACGTTACTTACTTTCTCTAATTTCCTTTAGGGCTTCTTGATCTCTGCAATACAAGTATGGTGCAAGATCCAGAGTGGGAGGAGACTTTTCCAATTTGTTCCTGTAAACTAGCCGAAGGTTCTTGTCTACTTCACTGCAGTAACCCTTCCAGGTCACACCCTGGAATTCAACGTACTTTTTCTCTATTCCCGTCGCTATCTGGTGCGCATGTGGATATTCGTAACCTATATCCGACATCCACTTTTCTGGAAGTTCGTGGTGCAGTCCTATGCTCTCCTCCGTGCTTATGTCTTTCCCTTCTACCTTCAACACCTTTGGAAAGTGCTCGTCAAGATAGACTGTCTTCCCGTCAAGGGAATAACCTCCGGTGTACTTGATGTCATATTTCGTGCTAACTTTCACCAGGTTCGAGTCTTTTCTCTCGATGACTTTACCTATCTCCTTTGTGCCATAAAATACCTTGTCACCATCTACCCGGATGCTGGTGTATGCTTTTGGTTCTTCACTTGCCAAAGCTCTAACGTATTTTGGGCCCTTAAAATCAATAGCGGCAACCAGAAACCCGTTCCCTGATTTATCAGGGACATGTTCAACTATTTCGAATTCTTCCATTGCAATTTATAATTGAATCTGAAAGATAAACTTGCTGGATTTGATTCTGCCAACCGTTGAAGCAGTAATGCTTGAACTTTAGTGTAAATTGCAAGGAAAATTTATCCGTTTGACTGGATCTAATTTCATTAGTTATGTCAACTAACATATCTTTAAAGGTTGAACAAGTTCGACACATTTGATGCAAGAATTTGAATTGAAAGGAGTTTGTTGATATCATGTGGATGAATTATGATGAAGTCGCACCGGAGTCGGATAAGGGAATTTACCAAATGACTGATTTTGTAAAGAAGTCTGGTCTGGAAGTCTCCCTTCGCAATATAATCTACTTGAGAGCTTCGCAGATCAACGGATGTGCATTCTGTGTCGATATGCACACGCAAGATGCGATAGCAGATGGAGATTCAGTACAGAAAATAAATTGCGTCTCTGTATGGAGAGAGTCGCCTTTCTTTTCGGCTAGAGAAAGGGTAGCCCTTGAATTCACCGAAGCACTTACTGAAGTCTCAAAGAGAGAAGTGACTGAGGACCTGTACCAAAGGGTGAGAAAGGAATTCAACGATCATCATTATGTTGCATTGATTATGGCCGTCAATATCATAAACTGCTGGAATAGATTGATGATATCCACCGGAGGAACTTCAGGGCTCTATAGAAACAAGAAACTCATCGGATCTATGCCTGGATATTTTGAAAATAGGAAAACCTGACCGCTCTTTCGGGTTCATGAGAAAATCCACTAAAAAGATATTAATGTGAAGAGTTTAATATTCATTCTATGGTCGTTCTTGTTTCTAAGGAAAGAATCGAAAAATACATCAGGGAAGGATGGTGGGATAACAAGACACTCATAGGAATATTTCTTGACAACGTTTCTAGGAATCCCGACAGAACTGCAATTGTAGACCCACCGAACAAGGAAGCTCTTGTTGGGTTAAAAGATGAAAGGATAACTTATAGGGAACTTAAGGAAAGGGTTGACAGATTATCTTCTTTTTTGCTGCGTAAGGGTTTTGAAAGAGATAATGTAATGGTGATCCAGCTCCCTAACATAAACGAACTACTGACAATATATTTGGCAGTTTGGCGGTTAGGGGGGATAATATCGCCAGTTCCGGTGCAGTGGAGAGCTCACGAACTTGCGAGTGTGTTTGAGACCACTAGAGCATCGATGTACGTTTCCATGAATTTCAAGAACTTTGACCATCTTGAAATGGTGAAGAATCTAGGTATCAGGAGTTTACCAGCTCCTACATTGCTCTCACTTTCAGAAATAAGAGAGGCAATGTCAAATGAAGCCGTCTCACCTGAATTAGATAGGGCCACAAGTAGAGTTCAGGGAGATGATGTTGCTGTGATAGAGTGGACCTCAGGAACCGAGAAGGAGCCAAAAGCCTGTCCTATGAGTCACAACAACTGGGGATTTCTCAGATTCTTCTTTAGGAAAGAATTTAAGGGTGGAATTTTGAGTGATGGAGCCGTTGTTATGAATCCTGCACCACTCGTGAACATGACCGGGATAGGAGTAGGAATCGTACCCTGGCTAATGGTTGCGGGTACCTTTGTCCTTCACCATCCTTTTGATCCAGTCTTATACCTCAAGCAACTGGTAGGAGAGAAAGTCAACTTCACCCTGGCACCGCCAGCGGTGGCAGTGGCAATGCTCAAGCATCCAGACGTGGATAAATTTGACCTGAGTGCGACCGAGTTCTTCGTTCAGGGATCTGCCCCTCCACCACCCTGGACCTTCCTGGAATTCAAGAAGAGATGGGGAATAGAGTCCATCAACGTGTGGGGGCAGAATGAGGGGACTGGGCTCTTCTCCACTAAAGACACGGTACAAGATCTTTCAGATAGAGCGAGAAGCTTTCCTTGGCCAGGCCCGGGTAAGATGGAAGATATACCCTTTTTCAAGGCCACTGAAACAAAGATAATTGATCCAAATACGGAAAGAGAAATCACCGAAATAGGAAGCGTTGGTGAACTTTGCTTCCGCAGTCCATTCACCATCCCAGAGTACTACAATCAACCCGATCTGACGAGAAATGTCTTCGACAAAGACGGGTTTTTCCACACAGGGGATTTGTTCACGATTGTCTCGAAAGACAGGATAGCATTCTTTGACCGTCTGAAAGACATCATAATACGCGGAGGCTTCAACATAAGCTCTGCGGAAATTGAGGACATTGCCAAGAGGGATCCAAGAATTGCTGACGCAGCCGCGGTTCCCTTGCCCGATGAGGTACTTGGAGAGAAGGTGTGTCTCTTTGTGGTTCCTAGAGCAGGAGAAAAGGTGGGACTCGAGGAAGTTAAGGGTATCATGAAGGCGAATGAAGTTGCAATCTACAAGTGGCCCGAGAGGGTGGAAGTGATAGCATCGATTCCAAGAAATCCCGTAGGAAAGGCACTGAAGGATGAATTGAGGAAGAGACTGTCCCACGGACCGTGAGAAATAATAATTCACAACATTCTCTCCTCTCTTTCTAGAAGACCTAACTCGTAAGCAAAACAGAATTGTTTAGGACAGTCCATAAGAGTATGAATTTCAGAGCCACTTAAGCTGTCTTAAGATGAACCTTCTCTCCTTATACCTGCATTTCCAGATTCTTAACATGATCGATGGAAAATACAGCGTCGGGGATGTTCTCCTCGTACTGTCAAGGATCAAGATCTACGATCTTGGATAGCAGGAGATTCTTGTAGAGATACCGAAGAATGCTAAGGAACTTGTCCAGGATCTTAAGATAAATCTAGACATATTAAGTAAAAAATGACGAGTTAAGGTTAGAAAGTGAATTACAAACCGAGCGAAGATGTTATTTTGAGCGGTTGAGAAACACTTTTGAGTTTAATGGCGTAGATAATGGCCTTCACGATCGCTTCGATGACCAGGGCGGATATTCTATCGACTATTCTGTAACAAGGTCAAGCGTAAAATCTTCTTTGATTAATCTATGCTTTTCTTCTTGACTGATAACTCCCTTTCCCCTGTCGATAGTGGTGCCTTCGGAATAGCTTTCATTATACCTTTGAGCTTGATCGCATACACGACCGCAGTTATAATTGCTGCTATTATTAGACCAATCCATAACGCAGACATGAAATTAGTTGATGCGACCGTTTGATTTGATGTCGAACGGAAAATTACTGGTACGGGATATTGGTACCAAAAATAATAGTACTGCGGGAAGAGTGTCCTGAGCATGTAGCCAAGACCTAAGAAATATTTGAGTGGATTATAATATATAAAATGACCTTCGATTACTTTCCAACCAGTCAGTACGCGTCCAAGACGATAACCGACAGCCATTAGCCCGACTGTGTAGTACAGAAAGGCAGCCTCAAGAACTACGAATATTGATGTTATCTTTGCTGCTGATTGGTTCTTAATGTCCATCGATTATTCATTAAACCACCATATATACGATTTTCTCCAATCAATATGACGATTTTACAAATCTTGGAATCAACACGTAAAGGGGCCTAACAGTCTCCGTTCATGAAATAATATTCATTAGTATCAATTATCGAGTGTAATTGCAGTTGTTACAATAGACGTTTAATTACAGTGCCTAAGTAACTTATTCGAAATTCTCAATTGTAATTTTTTAATGTCTCTTTATATACTCTCTGTAAAACCAGAATTGAATTGCGGTAACGCATACACCTATTTTCCCATGCGGGGGAGGGGATTTGAACCCCCGAATCCCTACGGAACCAGATCTTAAGTCTGGTACCTTTAACCTGGCTCGGCAACCCCCGCGTTGGGGCAAATGTTTCTTCTGAATTTAACTTCTTGTGCATCATTACACGGTTTTGATTTCGCGGTGCCAAAAAAATTGAGGCTTCATTCCAAGAGTTAAGGCATTTAGGCCATAATATGGAGGAAAATTGCCGTTTCCATGCACTCAAGAACTAGGATTAGTATAAGTTGGGATGCACGTGTACGTGCACGATAAAAGATAACCAACGATATAATTCTTTAACGGGGATTAAATTGAAATCAAACATCTCTAATGCCCTTGCGGTTGCAGCCGTAGTTGCGATAATCGCAGTGGGAATAGGTACGGGTCTTTTTGCAGGCTATTTTATGACAAATGCCCCTATAGAACACTCCCAAGGGAACACGGGACCGGCAAGCGCTGCCCCATACTCGCTGGTAATGGTGATCACTACAAATAACATATACAATAGTACGGTAGGGGCACAACCTGCGTTCTTTTTGCTGAACAATGGAACTCTCGAATCTACTTCTAACATATCTCTCCCAGCAAATAGACAGATCGACCTTACAATAATCAACTATGATGACGGAAATGGATCTGTTGCTTCGATATACGCCAATGTAACTGGAACATTGAATGGAAAAGAGACCATTTACAACAACACCAACATCAATTCCACGAACAGTGGAAGTCAGATCGCAGTTAACGGCAGCCAGCAGGTTGCATCTGTTAATCCTAACATAATAGCTCACACATTCACGGTATTCAATGGTAGCAAAGAAGTATTGAACATACCCATAGTCGAGTCAAGCGTGATCCAGGCA
The DNA here is from genome assembly GCA_021831005.1 of Thermoplasmata archaeon. Lineage (GTDB taxonomy): Archaea > Thermoplasmatota > Thermoplasmata > Thermoplasmatales. The sequence goes on along the minus strand of JAKBNO010000081.1, from coordinate 1,264 downwards.
TCATTCACTCTTGCTTCAGGGACATACTCCTGGCAATGCGAAGTTGCTTGCGGTACAGGTTCGAGTGGATGGGAAGGCGCGATGAACACAAATGGGTGGATGGCAGGAACGGTATCCGTTCACTGAGCAAACTGACACAGAGAAAATCAGAACCAGCAAAAGCTAAATGATCCTACCGGGTTGGGGGAAAAGATTCCTATCTAAGATCTCTTCCTCCACGATCTAAAACCTCCCCTGTAGGATTTGATTTTTTTTTCTGAATTAATGATAAAAGTATAACGAATTTCTAAACAGTTTCATTTTGAAGTTTAGAATTAAAATATTTAGAATCAATCACTAATGGATAACAATGGACTTTAGCACCTCAGAAGAAGATCGACTTATAAGGGAAAATGCGAGGGAATTCGTCCAGAAATATGTGACTCCCAAGAGAGACAAGATTTCCTACACCAACAATATTCCAGAAGATATAATTCAAAAGGCGGCCGATGCAGGTTTTATCGGATTCACCGTATCTGAGAAATACGGGGGAGCAGGCGGCTCCATTTCTCAAATGGCTACAATTGTTGAGGAATTAGCTAGGGGGGATGTTTCCATGGCCCTCCCAGTCTATGTGCTTCTTCTGAACGGATGGCCCGCAATGCTTGAAAAATACGGTTCAGAGGAGATCAAGGAAGAAATGCTTCCTTCCATAGTAAAAGGGAGGACGTTCATGGGAATAGGGTCGACCGAACCATCGGGCGGCTCTGACGTGATGAACGAGAAATCAAATGCCGTGAGAAAGGGGAATGGTTGGTCAGTATCTGGAGAAAAGGTATACATCAGTGGAGTTAGGGAAGCACTTAATCTCTCGGGCGGAGGCGGCTTCCTGACGCTTCTAAGAACGGGAGATAAGAATGCTGGGTCAAAGGCATTCACTACATTTGCATTCATGATCAAGGGCACTGACGGAAAACTGAACAACGAAATATCAACTACCGTTTTCAATAATATTGCCAGGGAAGGCCTGTCAACCGGTGGTTTTTCTTTTAACAATTTGGATCTGGATGATAAGTACAGGGTGGGAGAGATCGGACAGGGATTCCGCATAATAATGGAAGGGTTCAATATCGCAAGGATATACGTTGCAGCAGCGTGCAATGGTGCCGCACTAGAAGCTCTGGACATGGGGAGGGAGCATCTGAAGTCGAAGATGCTTTTTGACCAGCCCCTGGGGAAGCAGGAGGGGTTGCAGTTTGAACTATCAGAACTCTACGGTAAACTG
>JAKBNO010000064.1 GCA_021831005.1 Thermoplasmata archaeon | reverse complement strand
ATTTTCTCCCTGTATGAAGAGTAGTTGATAGAGCAAGACTCCCGTAAGTGCAAGCAATATAATCTTCACAATCTCCTTGGCAGTATATCGTTCCCTTCCAAAGATGAGTATCGGAACAAATATGATGGCCGCAATTAGAAATCTGGAAAATGCAATCTGCTGTGGGTCGATGAATGAAAGTGAGTATTTCATAAGGACGTACGTGACTCCCCAAATGATTGAAGTCAAGACCAGTTCTATGTAACCAACGGTTCCATTCCTTTTCGCCATTCTGTGATTGTGAATAACCTCCACCGATAAAAAAATAAATATTGTGGTATCATTCGGAAGAATGGTTTATCTGGACCCGGGCATTTTTCTTGCAGCAATGGGAATAACCCTCCTAGAGATCTCTGAAGCATCCGCAGTTGGTCTTGCAATATCTTCTGAGGGAGGAAACAAGGCGTTTCTCTACGTCGCATTGGGTGTCCTGATAGTGTTTGTGATTACATTTGCAATTGGTCAACAGATTGCCAGACTTCCGATACTTTATGTGAGACTCGTCGCAGGAGTTCTTCTACTCTACTTTGGCCTGAGGCTGGCGCGAAGTGCAAGAAGGGCTGTGGTCAAATCAAGAAGCGCCAACTCTTTCAAGGAGGAGGGAGTGGAAAAGGGGATCTTCTATACAGCATTCTCGGTTGGACTCGTTGAATCTTTTGAGGCGGCGATTGTGTTGGTTGCTCTTGTTCCGATGAGTTTCAATTCAGCTCTCTATGGAATGGTCTTGGGTCTAGCGGTCGTCGTCGTGGGTACAGTACTCTTGAAATCTCAGGTGAGAAAAATCAAGCAGGCTAATATGAAAGTCTTCGTTTCTGCCCTTCTCCTTGCATTTTCCGTATTCTGGTTTGGAGAGGCAGGTTTCAGGACTTCAAATAATTGGATTTTTGATCTCTGGCTGATTCCGCTCTTCATAGTGTTTGGAGTTGCAGTTTACCTCTTCGCACACAGAAAGTAGACTGTCACTTTTTACTTTTTTTTCTTATGACACTCATAAAAAAATAAAATGAAAGCGGTTCAGGCGCCAACCCACTTTCTTATCCCAGGTTTTGTGAACCAGTGCCTCACGTTCTTTGGTAACGCCAAGTATAGTATAACCAACGCTCCGAGTACCGTTCCCCAAGGTATATTCACAATGGCAATAACAAATGCCATGATCAAGCCGAGTATCCACCCGATCTCTGCACCCTTCCAAAAGGAATAAGCAACAAATATCCAAACGAGTCCCATTATCAAATAGATGGGGAAAGTCAGTATTCCACTAATATGGAGGCCCGACTGGAACGACAGGAGCGGTGAAGAGAATGTCAAGAATGCACGTAGTACTTCCACCAGGCCGATGAGGAAGGCAATGATTGCCAACAGAGTCACTCCCAATGGTCTTCCCATAATATATTTCATGAAAAGTGATATAAAACCTGTTTGGTACAAAAGTCGACTGATAAACGGGTTTCAAAGTTGAAATGAGAAAAGGGAAAAGCTGATGTAATCAAATCAAGATATTTGTTGACCGAGCTCCAGTCCGGGTCCGCATTCAACCAGTACTTTTACAGGAAGGTTACCATTCAAGCCGTAAATACTTACAAGATCCTGGAAAACGACATACATAGGGATGCCATATGGGTAATCTTCCCATCCTGTCACTGTCTGATGATTTTATTGGGAATGTTTACGCGTTTCTGTTTTCAGTTATGTCGCTTCTTAACCTTAAAATACTCTATCCAGATATTAAGTTAGTGAGGGAAAACCAGGGAATCCAACCGGAAGAGGATAAGATTTTCAAGCGTAATCATCCGAAGAGTCTTACATACGTGATAATATTGGTGGCGATTATCGTCACAGTAATAGTTGCAGGATCGAAAATTCCCTATACGTCTTACACGGCTTATACCCACGAAACCCGGGAGATCGCAAGAGCACAGACCTTTCAACTGTATGGTAAGGGGTTGTACTATTGGGGGCTCACCCTACAATCAAACATGACCAACATACACATATATGTGAATTTTACCGCCAATAAAAGTGTCTACTTTGTCATATTGACTCTGAATCAATATAGTTTGGTTTCACTAAACACATCTCTGATTGCAAACAGCCATGACTACCTGTGGACAAGCGGAAATACTTCAGGCAGAAATGTTTCTGCCGTTCTAAATGCGCCCTCCGAATATCTCCCTCCCCAGAATTATGTCTTATTGTTCTACAATCCTTACCCTGTTACGAACTCAAATGGTGGCAAGAATATCTCTGGTGTAGATATATCGTCTCCTATTGTGGTTGCGTTTGAGTATGAGAACATACACTACAAGGTACTATGGTGAAGGACTGGAATTGAACCACCACTCGTTCCTAGCTTCTTGAAGCATATTAATCCTTCCACAGCTGGTACTTGCACACGAAAAAGAGGTTACTTGTTATAGGAAGATGCTAAACCTTTTTTTCAGCAACATTAGGTATTGTTTTCATTATATGGGGGCGGCCAATGACAATGTCAAACCAGAGTGATAGCTGGAGGAAGACTATAATCTACAATCCACAGAATAACCTGAAATCTCATCTTGATGGGCTCGGCCGGATTTGAACCGGCGGCCTTCGCTGTGTGAGAGCGATGTCATAACCACTAGACCACGAGCCCCCAGGTTAATTTTCTTGTCTGATATTACTTTTGCCGAGTCATCTCGTTTCTTGAGAAGTGCAAAAAAAAGAGCAACCGAGTAAAATTTTCCCCTACAATAGAATACAATCTTTAATGAAGGATGAGATACGGATCGCGTTGAACGACTTCTCCCTGACTAACTATGATTTTGATCTGCCAAAGGAACTGATACGGCAGGTCCCACCAGTGGAGAGGACTGATTGCCGACTGATGGTTCTTGACAAGCGAGAGATCAGAAATTCTAGCTTTGGCGACTTGAATAAGATATTAGATAAAGACGATGTCTTGATCCTCAACAGAACAAGGGTAAGGAAATCCCTTGTATCAGCAGTGAAAAGCACTGGGGGGAGAATAGAGATCAATTTCTTGAAAAGAGAATCAGAGGGATTTGTCGCTCTGATCAAGGGAAGAATTCGAGATGGAGAAAATTTTGAGCTTGGTAATAGGAAAGTGAAGGTGAGCACAGACGGAGAGGGTTTCCGGAGGATAAGTGGGGAAATAGATTGGGAGTTCATAGAAAGTGTTGGACACCTGCCCCTTCCTCCTTACGTAAAGGACAGGCAGGACTTTGAATACTACCAAAATGAAATCGGAACAAAAATTGGCTCGGTGGCAGCGCCAACGGCCAGTCTTCACTTCAGCAAAGAAATGTTGACATCACTGGAAAAGAAGGGAGTTAAGGTGAGGGAAATACTATTGGAAGTGGGATACGGAACCTACAAGGAGATCAAAGACGATTGCATCAGAAAGCACATAGTCGATGAAGAAGAAATAGAGGTATCAAAGGATACGGTCGCAGACATCGAGGATGCAAAAGGCAAAGTTGTTGCCGTAGGAACAACGGTGATGAGATCGCTCGAGACCGCATCGCTTCCAGGTCATTTGAACCCATACAAGGGGCTCACAAGGATCTTCATCTATCCAGGCTGGAAGTTCAATTCAGGGGTGACTCACCTTGTCACTAATTTCCACATACCGAGGAGTTCGTTGCTTTCGCTGGTCTACGCATTTGGCGGGGAAGACAGGCTCAAGAGTGCATATAAGGAAGCAATCAAGGGGAGATACTACTTCTACAGTCTAGGCGACGCGATGCTTATTGACAGAATGCCCTAATTCTTTGCGTTACCTTTTTGGTACAGCTTGTTTATCTCTTCCGTAATTGTCTTCAATTTAGAGTTGAGCTGATTGACCTGCTCCTTTATGGACTTCAACCTCATTTCAGAGATTTCAACGTCTTCTTCGATCTCTTTTTTGAAAGAGTCTACGTCCTTCACCTTGACGAGGATCGCTCCAACTCCCTTGTATATTTCATCATCAGAATTTGACTTGTTCAGGTATTCGAGAGTCTTCTTGTCTTCCCTCGACTTGACTTCATACTGATACTGTTGAGCCAAAAGAGTTTCCAGTTGCTTTTGGAGAGTCTCTGCCTGTTTCATCTGATCCTGTACGTAGGGTCCAAGGTTTAGATCGACCATTAGAACCCAATGATTAGATGGAATATTAAATTATAGATGGCAAGGCATCACGTCATTGGTTCCGTTAAGTTGAGCCTACTCTCAGTCTGGGACCGAGTCAATAAATCAGTCCTTCTGGGTACCGCAAACTCTGCACTCTTTATTTCTAGGGATCTGCATGACTTCCAACAACGGTTTCCAGACATCCAGATATATTAGGTCACCATAAGTCTCTTTGTCCATCAGAACCTTAAGAGCTATAGAGCATGCTAGCGAAGAAATGGCCCGAACGGCGCTAGGTAACACCCCCTGCACCGTGCAGGAGATCCCCTCTCCCTTGTCAGGATATCCAAAGCAAGATAGGCACGATGTCTTGCCAGGCAAAATCGCCTTTACATAACCATAAGTTCCTTCTACTGCTGAAAAGATCCAGGGAATGTTGAGATTTACAGATGCAACATTCAACACGTGCCTAGCGTCGTAGTTGTCGGTACCATCCATTATTATGTCAGCCTTTGAGAGGATTCCCTCAGCATTGGAAGAAATCAACTTCTGGTCCACCGATTCGACTGAAACATAGTTGTTTATCTTTAGCAATTCGGCCTTTGCCACGTCTACTTTCTTTAGGCCGATATCGCTTTCTCTATACATCGCCTGCCTGTTGAGATTGCTGTTCTCTATCGTGTCGTAGTCGACAATTGTAATTTTCTTTATCCCCATCCTGACCATCACTTCTGCTATGGCCGATCCTGTTCCACCCATTCCAACTACAACCACGGATGACGACTCAATTATTTTTTGACCAGATGGAAATATCTCTTTGACTGCCATTTGGCTGAGATATCTTTCCATTTCCATGCTTTGTTATGACCTTTCAAATAAAAAGCTATCCTCCGGAAACAGGAGGAAAAATAGAGACGGTATCTCCGTCCGATATGGTTTGCTCTTCGTTGCCATACTTGCCATTGAGTGCCACTAGTGAGCTCTCGTTTTCCCTTATCCCCGGGTGCTTCTCCTTCACAACTCTGAGGAGCTCCCCGATCTTGATGTGTCCAACCTCTAATTCTTCCTGTCTTGTACCCGCCAGGTCTGCGTACTTGGCAAAATATTTAATACGAACTCTCATCGGCCTCCCTCCAGTATGGAACTCTAGAATATACAGCGTTCTTGTATGATCCAAGAACCCCACTCTCATCTTTTCCTCTAAAACTGAACATCTGGTCTGACCTATTCAGACATGTCTGGAATTCACCCTTTGAGGTGATCCGCAGCCTGGTGCAGTGATTGCAGAAATCTGAATTCCTTTGAGGTCTCACGAATTCCACTGTGGCTGGTTTTCCGTTCTTGGCCCTGAGGTGCATTCTCTCCCTGTGGTGCAAGGAGTTGTAGTCAACAGATTCAGCGACCTTTGCCAGCCTGTTCTCTATCAACCTCAGGTCATAATGGTACTTCTTGAAGCTTTCGACGGCTTCTCCCTTCCTGTCCGTTTCATATTCTATCAATTGGAGGATGGCCCCCTTGCTTGCCGTGAAATCTATCATTGAATTTACCTGTGTCTCATTGATTCCTTTCAACACAACAAAGTTAACCTTTACTGGTGATAGACCAGAATCTAACGCGGCGTCAATTCCTTCCTCCACAATACTTATTGCATCTACCTTGGTAATGTCAACGAACTTATCACCCTCTATTGAATGCATGGAAATGTTGATCCTGTTCAGGCCGGCATCCCTTAGCCCCTTGATTCGCTGTTTCAGGAAGTAGGCGTTGGTCGTCAGAGATATATCCCCCTCTATGTGCTTCCTCGTTCTTGCAATGATCTCTTCGAGGTCCTTTCTCAGCAGAGGTTCCCCCCCCGTGAATTTTACTCTGTTCACCCCATTCTTAGCTGCAACCATCACTGCTTTTTCAATCTCCTCAGGACTCAGCGTGACTGCATTTTCATCGGTGCCCTCCATGTGACAGAAGAAGCACTTGAAGTTGCAGGATGCGTTGACCTGAATCCTAAGGCTATTCAGGGGTCGCCCGAAATGATCGTAAAGCATTGGAGCCTCATACTAGATTAGGTATCAATACTTTGTGAAGTGCTGGATATAAAAAAATGCTAGTGCCATGACTCCGAACCGTCTAGGAAGTGATCCTTCTTCCAGACGGGTAAGCGTTCCTTTATGGCATCCACGATGTATTCACACGCTTCAAATCCTTCTTTTCTGTGTGGAGAATGGACAACAATCAAGAGAGAAGTTTCTCCAGGTTTGACTATTCCTATTCTATGAACAGCCTTTGCTTCAATCAAATTGAATTTCTTGGTTGCATCTTCCAGTATCCTGTTCATTTCTTCTATTGCAAGTTTTTCATCTGCCTCGTAGAATAGATGCTTCAGCTCCTTGGAAGATTCCATATTTCTCACTATGCCCTGGAACGTGACTGTGGAACCAACACCATGGTCACTCGACTCTATGTAACTGGCATAGTCTATTGGACTGGTCTGAATCTGACCTTTCACCTTTGTTTATGCGTGCTCTAATAATCAATTTTGCCAAAGGAGCTAGCAAACCTATAAAGGTGAGTGATGATCAAACGTCGAATTTAACTCCCTGTGCAAGAGGAATGTCCTTTCCCCAGTTTATTGTGACCGTCTGCCTTCTTGCATAGCTCTTCCACGCATCGCTTCCACTTTCCCTTCCGCCTCCGGTATCTTTCTCCCCTCCAAATGCACCACCGATTTCCGCGCCTGCAGTTGCCGTATTGACATTAGCAAGACCACAGTCGCTTCCAAGTGCAGAGAGGAACTTCTCTTCTTCCGTCAGATCAGTGGTGTATATACTCGAAGACAGACCCTGCGGTACCGAATTATGTATTCTGATTGCTTCGTCCAGGGTCTTGTACTTGAAAACGTACAGGATAGGTGCGAACGTTTCTTCGCAGGTGATTGGAGTTACCCTTGGCATTTCGATTACCGTCGGCTGAACGTAGAATCCTCCTTCCAGTCCCTTGACACTGGCGGGTTTCCCTCCAGCCAATACCTTGCCTCCTTCTCTTTTAGCCTTCTGTATTGAAGAAGTGAAATTCTTCACCGCTTCACCGTCAATCAATGGACCGACAAGAACTCCATTTTCACGCGGATTTCCAACTTTGACTTTCGAATAAATGTCTTTCAATTTCGTCACGAATTCTTTGTAAATTTTTTCGTCGACTATTATGCGTCTTGTTGTGGTGCATCTCTGTCCGGCAGTGGCCATTGCCCCGAATGCTACTCCTTTAAGCGATAGCGAGAGGTTTGCCTTCGAAGATACTATAGAACCGTTGTTTCCTCCAAGTTCAAGTATTGTTTTTCCAAACCTTCTTGCCACGGTTTCCGAAACGACTCTTCCAGACTTTACAGAGCCTGTAAATGAAACAAGTTTGACCCTCGGATCTGCAGACATAAGATTGCCAATCTCACTTCCACTCCCTGTCAAGAGTGTGAAAATTTCTGGGTAATTATTTTCCTTCACGACCTTCGTAATAATCTTCATCACCGCAATAGCAGTGAGAGTTGCCTTCGAAGATGGTTTCCATATCACTGCGTCGCCTACAACTGCAGCGATGAATGAGTTCCAAGACCAAACGGATGAAGGGAAATTGAACGAGGATATTACACCTATCACCCCCAGTGGCAGGTACTGTTCGTACATCCTGTGCTCAAACCTTTCGCTAGCCATCTGGAGTCCGTGCAATTGTCTCGACAATCCGACAGCGAAATCCGCTATGTCTATCATTTCCTGTATTTCCCCCTCACCCTCAACGGTCGTCTTGCCGGTCTCGAGTGAAACAATTTTTCCCAGATTTTTCTTGTGGTCTCTGAGCTCATTGCCTATGAGTCTGATTAGCTCTCCCCTTTGGGGAGGGGTGAACGTTACCCACTGCTGGAACGCTTTCTCAGATTTCTGTATCACCAATTCGTAATCTTTTTTTGATCCAGTCAAAATTGTCGCTATCTTTTTTCCATCAATTGGGCTTATGGACTGAACAATCTTTCCAGAAGGTTTCTTTACCCATCCACTGGCATATATACCGGAATTGATGGAACTCAAGTTCAATTCTTTCAGAATTTCGCCTCTGAGATTAGATAAATCCATTGAAATCCCAACCCTATCTTTTTAATCCTAAAGGTTTTTACGCAATTACAGCAAGGGCTTGTAGTGTAACCTGGATAGCACAGGAGCCTCCGGAGCTCCTAATTCGGGTCCAAATCCCGACAAGCCCGTATCTTTTTTGGTCGCT